>JAFXXC010000001.1 GCA_017542485.1 Acholeplasmatales bacterium | reverse complement strand
CCTAGATGCTAAATTACGTGGTACAATGCGTAAGGAATTAATGCAACTTCATGAAAGATTAAATGCTACATTCGTATATGTAACACATGATCAAATTGAAGCATTAACATTAGCAACTAGAATCGTAGTTATGAAGGACGGTTACGTTCAACAAATAGCTACACCAAAAGAAATGTTTGATAATCCAGAAAATCTATTCGTAGCTGGTTTCATTGGAACACCTCCAATGAACTTCTTACAAGGCTCAATAGATGACGCAGGTGAATATTTCATTCAAGAAGGCACAGGCTTAAAGTTAAAGCTTACACATCACCAAGAAGAAATTATTGGTAATTATGTAGGCAAGAAGGTTACTTTTGCTACACGTGCTGAATACATTTATATTGATGATGCACATCTTGCAGATAATAAGGAATCACAATTTACAATTAAAGTAGATTATGTTGAATACCTTGGGGCATACAATTTAATTTATGGTTTTGTTGGTGATGAAGCTATTATCTCTAAGGTTTATAATCGTCAAGATATAACTGAAAAAGAAATTAAAGCTTGTTTTGATATGGAGAAGGCTCACTTCTTTGATATTGAAACAACTAAGAGAATTAGATAGGAGGAATGAATATGGACGATCAAAAAATGGATTCTAGTCGTTTCGAAGAAGTTCCTCAAAAGCAAGGCGGTGCTTCTAAAGTATTCAAGACTTTAGGTGCATACTTCAAGAATGTATTTAGAGATTTTATTACATCTTTTAAATATAATAATATGAAGCTTGCTTCTATCTTAGTTGCAGTTCCAGGTGTATTCTTAGGATTTTTCCTTCACTGGCATGCAATTGTAGTTAATCAGGTAGCATACAATACTGGTCAAGTAGATGAAGCTGGTAATGCAATTTTATATGGTATGCCATTTGATTTTACAGGTTTAGTACTATTTGTCCTAATGTTATTTGGTATCTTAAATATTTTTGGTGCCGTTTCTTTATCAAATAAGAAGAACTTAGGTTCAGTAATTACTTGTACTATCACATCTTCAGTAATTATTATTGCAGGTGCGTTATACTTATATGCATTATTTACATTCGTTTCTGGATATAATTCTGGTGATATTTCAATGAAATCAGAATTTAGTATGGATGCTAACTGGATAATTTCTATCGCTTCAATTATTATTTCTATGGTCACATCAGTTATTGGTGTTATCTTAGGCTTCATTAATTACGATAGAACATATGAAAAGGTAGATAGATAATGAAAAAGAAAGCTGATCAAAATAATATAGATGAATTAAATCCATATGAACTTGATAAGCTTTCTAAAATACCTGCGTGGTTAATCATTATTTTATTGAAGTATTGGGCAGCTGCGGCTGCCGTTTTCTTTATGGCGATAGGTGGTTTAGATGTAGGCGTAGATTTAACCGGAGATGGCAATCTTGCCTATCATCTAAACTTAAGTTTTACAATAATTGTATTAATTGCACTTGGTATGGCATTAATATCAAATTATGCAATTAAGCAAGTTGTATTTATGATGCATAATAGAAGACGAAATACTTTTAGATATAATATAATTAATCTAAGGGGTTTTAGTGCTTTCTTATTATATTTGGTTTACATGTTTGTAGTATCATTAATTTTGTATTTTGTCACAATTTATTTAAGTTATAAAGGTTGGGTTTTGAATACATTTGGTACTAATAATGGATATGGTATTGAACCATTTACTTATGGATTTTGTTTTATTATAGTTGATGGAGTATTCGTTTCTATCAAAGATTTAATTGTTTATTTTTATCAACGTATTATTTATAAAAAACAAATGAGTGATAACACTCCTATAATTGTTGGAAAAGGAGCGTAGTTTATGTTATTTAAAGAAATATTAGTAACATCAAGAAGTATTACTTTAGAATTAGTTAATGATTCTATTGTAAAAACAAATGATTATAAGTTATTTGTTAATGGAGAGCTATATATTGAAGATAATAGGAATGTTGTTTCAATTTTTAATTTGGAACAAAATACTTCTTATAAAATCGACTTAGTAATGGGAGAAGATTCCTTTACTCAATTTATTGAAACTAAAAAGGAATTTGTTGCATTAAATGTTAAATTATTTGGTGCTAAGGGTGATGGAGTTACATTAGATACTAATGCTATTCAGGCTGCTATTTTAGCTTGTCCTGATAATGGTAGAGTATATATTCCTGAAGGTGATTATTTAACAGGACCATTATTCTTAAGAAGTAATATTACTATTGAAATTACTAAGGGTGCACGTCTTTTAGGTGATACTGATAGAAATCATTATCCTGTATTACCTGGTATGGTTTACACAGCTGATGAAAAGGATGAATATAATTTAGGTTCATGGGAAGGTAACCCCCTTGATACTTTCGCAAGTATAATAACAGGTATTAATGTTGAAAATGTTAATATCATTGGTGAAGGTATTATTGATGGTAATGCCCAAAATTCTGATTGGTGGGTTGATGTTAGAAAACGCCGTATCGCATGGAGACCTAGAGGTGTATTTTTAAATCACTGTAAAAATATTTGTCTTCAAGGTGTCACTGTAACAAATACTCCTTCTTGGAATTTACATCCATATTTCTCTTCTGATTTAAAATTTATTGATTTAAAGTTAATTAATCCAAAGAATTCACCTAATACAGATGGTTGTGATCCAGAATCATGCCGTAATGTTGATATTATTGGTGTTTATTTCTCTGTTGGTGATGATTGTATAGCTATTAAGAGTGGAAAGATTTTTATGGGTAGAAAATATAAAAAGCCTAGTGAGGCTTTCAATATTAGAAACTGCTCTATGAATTTTGGCCATGGTGCGATTGTTCTTGGTAGTGAGATGAGTGGTGGTATTAAAAATATCACTGTTAGTCAATGCTTATTTAATCAAACAGATAGAGGATTAAGAATTAAGACAAGAAGAGGAAGAGGAAAAGATGCCATTATAGATGGTATAACTTTTGAAAACATTAAAATGACTGATGTATTAACACCACTTGTTATTAATATGTTCTATTTCTGTGATCCAGATGGACATACTGAATATGTATATTCAAAAGAAAAACTTCCTGTAGATGAAAGAACTCCATATTTAGGAGAATTTGAATTTAAGAATATTGATTGTACTGATGTTAATGTTGCTGCGGGTACATTCTATGGATTACCAGAAGCTCCTATTAAATCTATTAATGTAGAGAATGTAACATTCCATTACGCTAAAGATCCTAAAGAAGGAATTCCTGCAATGATGGATGGTTTAAGCCCAATGAAGGGTAAAGGATTAATATTCTCATATGTTGATACTGTAAAAATCAAAAATGTAGTATTTGATGGTTTAAACGATAAGGAATTTGAATTAAACCAAGTAAATGATTTTAATAAATAATAATAAGGGTGCTTTGGCGAGACTGCTGAAAATGGTATGTATTTTTCACAATTAAAATAGGTACCAAAATAAAAATGAAGATTTTATGATGTAAAAGTCATAATTTCTTCATTTTTTTTATGCTTGTGCTCCTTTAATTAAGCTTAATTCTATTATTTTAATTAAGAAGTCACTATAGGAAATACCTACTTGATTAGCTTCTTTAATTACATGAGAATATTTATCTAATTCAGGTAGAGAATCACAATTAATACAATATATATTATCATCATTAACAACATAAGAGATTTTAGAATATGATGTTAATCCTAATAATTTTGTTATAAATTCTGTTTTCTCTTTAAGCTTTTCTTTTAATTCATCAGATATTTCTGCAGGGCATTGATTAGCTTTTACGCCTGATAATGTTAATTCACTCTGACGTTTTTTAGAATTTAGTGGAAGTATTTCTAATACAGGAAGTGGATTATTATCCAAAGTACCTACTACGAAATCTCTTCCATATAAATATTCTTCAACTACAATTTCTCCATCTAGTGTAATAAAATCTTGCATTTTATTTATGAATTCATTTTCATTTTTAACTACTTCAATATGTCTTCCGAAGCCTGTATTATTGTATTTTATTACAACAGGGTAATTGATATTATGTTTATCTGGAGTAGAAGTAATATCGCCATTTTTGATCTTATAGCTTTTTGGAACCATTATTCCATTTTCTGCTAGGATTCGTCTTGTTACCATAATATCAGATGTTATGGTATTAACAAAATAATCACAACCTGTATAATCGATATCAAATAAATCAAGTGTTGCTTGAACCTTACCATTTTCTCCACAGGCATTATGTAATGCTATAAATACTATATCTGATTGTTTACAAATTTGGATTACATTAGGTCCGAAGAAATTATTTGATTGATCATTACGTCTTTTCTTAACTGCCCATAGGTCAACTTTATCTTCTGATATTGTTGAGATTTCCATAGAATATTTATCTGGTTCTTTAAAGGCATCATCAATATTTATTTCTTCCTCACCATATCCCATATATGAATCAAGAAGAATAACATTATGTCCTTTTTCTTTAAGGGCATTTGCTACATTATAGCCAGTATTTATTGATAAATTACGGTAGCTTGATAAACCACCAGTTAATACTACTATATTTAAACATTCAGGAAGTTCAAATTTTTCTTCAGTAATACTATTATTATCTACAATTAATCCAGAACCATCCATACTTAATTCTAAAGATTTTAACATACCCTTCATAATTGAAATAATTTGTAGAACTCTTTGAACTTGTTCTTTTGATAATTCTACATCATATTTTTTCTTTACAATACTTTGTACTTTTTTAACAACTATACCATTTACATGTGTTATTAAGAAATTAGATACTCCTAATATTGTTCCTAATTTTTTAGAATTGACTAAATCATCAAGCATATCGATTACTTTGGCAATTCCATCTGCCTTAAAGTAAGTCATTATGCCTTTTAATGCTCCTAAGAAATTTGGATTTTCTTTACTATATTTGATGTTAAATGATAGAAGATATGCTGCGTTTTTTGAATATTTAGGATCACCAACCATATCACATAGGAAAGAAATATATTTTGCGGTAGTATTATCATCAGTTCCTATGGAGAAGGCTTTTTCTACTAGCATACCTACAAGCTTATTGTTTTTACTACGTTCAGTATCATCAATAGCGTTTCTAATCATATTATTAATGTATTTATTTAATTCTATCATTTCAGGACGTTGTCCATTTGGATTAACGTGAATTTCATATTCACCATTTTCTTTAAAATCAAAAAATGTATTAGGACAATGAGCTTCTGCGAAGCCTCCTCTACCATAATTGTATCCATAATAGAATGTTCTTTTTCCAATGTCATTCATTAAAATATTAACATAATCAAAATCTATATTGTGATTTTCTATAACATCTTGTCTTTTTAATATTTGTTTTTTGTATATTTCCATGAATTTATCAGAAAAGCCTTGACCATCAAAGGAAATACATCTTGATACAGTATTATTTAATATTGTAATATATTTAGCTTTATTTCCACCTTTAGAATGTCCTGTTACTGTTATAGTATAATTTTTTAAATTATATCTATCGTAGACAAGATTATACCATTCTAATGCGTTTATTTGTTGTAATGAATCTGTTTGATTAGCACCAAGAAAATCATCAATCCATTCTCTATCTGCTGTACCACGGAAGGCAACCACAGCTTCTTTATCAGCTTCGTTAATATATAATACTGATATTCCACCGCCACCACCATAGGCTGTATCTAGGTTTGTATCAACGATTTTAGCATCTAATAATTTTTGATTATTATTTATTGCATAGATTATGTTTTTCCAGTCAATACCTGGCATATAGCTAGCGTAATCATTTTCATCCTCTATAGCATCCATATCTATTTCAGATAGATATCTTTTTACAGTTTTACCTTTAGCTCTTAGGATGTTAGTAAAAGGATAAACATCAGCCATATATGTTAAATTTTCAAGAAGAAGTATTTCATCAACTTTATATAACATTTTCATCACCAAACCTAAAACAAATATACATATATTCTAACATATTTTAATTATTAATTAAAATAATTATAGAAAAATTAATATAAATGCTATAATATAGCCGTGATATTATGGTAAAGATAGATTTAATATGTGGCTTTTTAGGAGCTGGTAAAACAACATTTTTAATTAAATATGCTAATTATCTAATAGAAAGAGGAGAAAGAATCTGTATATTAGAAAATGATTATGGTGCTATCAATGTAGATATGATGTTAATATCTAATTTAGATTGTGATAGAGAAATGGTTTCTGGTGGATGTGATTATGATTGTCACTTAAGACGCTTTAGAACAAAACTTATTTCTATGGCAATGAGAGGTTATACTAGAGTAATAGTAGAACCATCAGGTATATATGATACTGATGAATTCTTTGATGTACTATACGAAGAACCATTATCTAATATGTATGAGATTGGTAATATATTTTGTATATATGATTATAATACAAAGGATTTATCTTATGAATCTAGATATATATTAGCCTCAGAAGCTTCTGTGGCAGGCAAAATTATCGTTTCTAAGAGGAATGATGGTAAATTATTAAATCTTGAGTATTTAAACGATATTATGGCTGAATTTAAGTCTATAAAGATATTTAATGATAATGATATCGTATATGAAGATGATATGGATTTAAACAAATTGATTAATGTGGGTTATCATAGCTATGATCATATTAAAATACCGATTAATAATGATAATAATTATGAATCTATTTATTATTTAGATTCTAATATAACACTTGAAGATATTAATTCTAAAAAAGAATATTTATTTAATGATAATATCTATGGTAATGTAGTAAGAATTAAAGGATTTATATTTGAAAATAATAAATGGAATAAAGTTAATATTACTAAAAATGAAATAGAAGTAGATACTGTATTAGAAGGACAAAAAGTAATAATTATCATAGGTGAAAACTTAAATAGAAATAAAATAAGTGAATTGTTAGGTGATGTTGGTGGATTGTAAATGTGCATTTATTGTATATACAACCTTAATGAGTGAAGATGAGGTATTTGAATTTATTGATGAAATAGGAATTGATGCAGGAGTAACTGACGAAGCATTATATTTTGGTTTATCTAGACGTGATACAGATGATAATTTTCAATTATCTGAATTTATTCATGAATCATTAGGAAGTATATTTAAAAAAGCAGATAAGCTTATTGAATTAAAGAAAAAATATAAATGTAATTATGTATTAAATATTAAATTTTCTGATATAGAAGAAGAAATAGAAAATAATCAATCTTTTATTATTGATGATGTTACTAAAGAATTTATAAGTAAGACTGATACATATTATAATTTAAATGATGGATATTTTGATTAAACTCTGGAAACAGAGTTTTTGTTTTTTGTAATTATTAATATTGACTAAGATAAAAATGATGATATAATAGAAATATCTACTATTCCTACCAAAATAGTATGATATAAATAACGTAATGGAGATGTATAAAATGAAGGCTATTAGAGTAGATAGTGAATGGCAAAAGGCATTAGTTTACTATATTAGATATGAATTTATAAAAGATATGATAAAAAAAGAATCAGATAGAAAAGATTTTTTTACAGTAGAATGGGAATTTGGGAATGATAAGCCTACTGATAGGTATATATTAGTTTTGGATGATAATGATAATCCTGTATCAACTGTAAGATTCTTAATAGATGATAATAATTATGGACTTGTTGAAAGAGTAAGAACATTACCAACTGCAGAAAGAAAAGGCTATGGTAAGGAAGCTATGTTAGAAGCTGAAAGATGGCTTTATGATTTAGGTGTTAGAAGAGTATTTGTAGAAGCAATACCCCCAGCACTTGATTTTTATAAAAAGGTTGGATATTCATTTAGTAATGATTTAGAGATATTAAGAAATCATAATGATTTATTATTAATGGAAAAGGATTTATGAAGGTGTTTATCCATGAGTAAATTTAATATTGTAGTATATGGTGATTCAAATACTTATGGATATACACCAGATGGTTCTAGATATGATGTAAGATATGGAACTGTTTTAAATAAATTATTAGGTAATAATTATAATGTATTTGAAGAAGGATTAGTTGGAAGAACTACTATATTTGATGATGAGAGAGTCGGAAGAAAAGCACTAGATTCTATAGAAGAAGAATTATCGAAATATAATAAAATAGAGCTATTGATTATTATGTTAGGAACAAATGATTTTAAATTGAAAAACACAAGATTATTAAGTGAAGTAGAATATGGTATGAGTACTTTAATAAGTAAAGTAAAATCATTTGATAATGTAGATAAGATATTGTTAGTTTCACCTATTCATTTGGCAAAGAATATTGAAGAGCTTGATTTTGATTTTGATCATAATTCATATATATTATCCAAATGTGCATATTTAGTATACGAATCTATAGCTAATAAAAATCAATTATTGTTCTTTGATGCAAAGAATGTTGCGTTTCCTGGAAGTGACGGTGAGCATCTTACACAAGAAAGTCATATTTCTCTTGGTAATGCACTGGCTAATTTTGTAATTAACAATATTTAATTAAACTTGTTAGGTATTCTAACAAGTTTTTTAATTGCGAAGAAATATGTGTATTACGAAGAATTACGAAAAAATGTTGAAATTACGAAAATATACAATATAATAATAAGTAAAAGGGGGAATACAAAATGACTATGACTAATCCTTTTAATATTACATTTGGAAAAGAGCCAATTAGTAAAATAAATAGAGAAGTAGAATTAGATGAAATCAAAGAATCTTTTTCGTATGATAACCCTCCATCAGAGGTCTACATATTAACAGGACCACGTGGAAGTGGCAAAACGGTTGCTTTAACAACACTAAGTGAGTATTATTCGAGTCAAAGCAATTTTATTTGTGTTGAGTTAAATCCTGAGATTGATATGTTAGAACAATTAGCTTCTAAACTTTATGATAAAGGAAAATTAAGAAAGTTATTTGTAAAAACAGAATTTAATTTTTCTTTTTATGGTGTTTCTTTATCAATTAAAGGTGATAATCCATTAACAAATATTTCTACATTACTTGAAAAAATTTTTGAATATCTTAAAAGAAAAGAAATAAAAGTATTAATAACAGTAGATGAAGTGGTTAATAATGCATATATGAAAATTTTTTCTCACGAATATCAAAGTATAATTAGGAAAAATTATAAAGTATTTTTAATTATGACTGGTTTATATGAGAATATATCAAAGCTAGAAAATGAGAAATCTCTAACATTTTTATATAGAGCTCCTAAGATATATTTGAATTCTCTTTCGCTAAGAAGTATAACAACTTCATATCAAGAAATATTTGATATAACTAAAGAGAAAGCTATGGAACTTGCTAAAATAACTAAAGGCTATGCATTTGCTTACCAGTTATTAGGGTACATTTTGTTTAAAAATAATAAAAAAGAAGTAGATCAAAAAGTATATGATGAGTTTGATGAATTATTAGAAAACAGGGTTTATGCAAAAATTTGGAAATCTATTACAAATAAAGAAAAAGAAATACTAAAACTGGTTTCATTAAACAAGAATACTAATCAAGAGATATTAAGTGAATTAAATATGTCTCAAGGGACATTATCTGTTTACAAAAAACGACTTGAAAAAATGGGAATTATTGATACAAAAGATAGAGGAATAATTGCTATGAAACTACCTAGATTCTCTGAATTTATTAGATTTAATATTGAGATAGAATAATTCAAAAATATTTAATAAGTAGCTATTATGAAATTGAGCAAATAAGTGCTCAATTTTTTCTTTAAAAAAATATAAAAATACTATTGACAAAGAGACCATTAAACTTTATAATAATGCTAATCCTACTAAAAAGATAGGAAAAGAAGGAATAAAAAAGGAAAGTGATATTATGATGTCTAATAAATTAAATTTAATATGATATTACTTTAAGATTTTATGAGGAGGATTAAAGTAGATTGTTGTCTACTTTTTATTTTGAATTATGAGTTATAAAAATGATTATATGGTATTTTTCCGATGTTAAGGGAAAGATAAATAAAATATTATAAATGGAGGGATTAATATGGCATTTGATGCATGTGGTATAGAAGCACATAGAAGAAAAGTAGAAGCACAAAATAAATATACTGATGAATTAGCAGATAAATTTGCTAAAGAGGTTGGAGTAAATCCCAGACCTAATGAAACAAAAGAAGAAATAGATGAAAGAGGAGCTTTCATTAGACAAGCCAATAGATTTATTCAAAAATTTGGTGATAAGGACGATGAATTAAAAGCAGAGCCAAATAGATATGGTATTTATTGGGCACATGGTTGTCATTGGAGTAATAGACCCGTAATCGTAAGAGATATTTTAGGATTAGAGGATGTTATATATGAACAACATGTAACACATACTGGTGAATCTAATAAATATGGTCATGGGTTTGCAGATCAGGATGGATTTAAGGATAAGGAAACAGGTTTTTATTATTTATCTGAGGCATATAAAAATGTGGATCCTAATTACAAGGGTAGAGCTACTACACCTACACTTGTAGATTTAAAGAATAAGACAGCTGTAAATAATGATTATCATAGATTAACTAATTATATTGAGGTTTATTTTAGACCTTATCAAAAAACTGATATAGATTTGTATCCTGTTAAGTACAGAAAAGAAATAGATGAATTTAACGATTGGTTATTCCCAACAATTAATAATGGTCATTACAGGATGGCATTCTGTCAATCACCTGAGGCTTATAAAGAATCATACGATGACTTTTATGATAATTTAGAAAAGATAGATAAGAGATTAGAAAATAATAGATTTTTATTTGGAGATTACATAACTGATTCCGATGTTAGACTTTATGTTACATTAGTTAGATGGGAAACATCATATTATCATAATGTAGGTCCAATGAAGAAGAGAATAACAGAATATAAGAATATTTGGGGATATGTTAAAGATTTATTCTCAATTAAGGAATTCAGAAGATATACATTCTTTGAATTTCCAAATGATAATCCTGGATTCTTTAAGCCGTACGCTGAAAGAATAGCACCTAAAATAAATTATGATTTAGAGTGGAAAACAGATGGCAAAAGAAAAGAATTATCAAGTGATAAAGAAAATGTATATTTACATACAAATATAAGTTTTGATGACTATAAGAGTGATATATCAGTTAGCCATTGGAATAGTCAAAAAATAGCGGATAGGAATCCATTTAATAGAGCAATAAGTGTGGATCCATCAATTAACCCATTAAAGGGATTATTAAAAAATAATTAATAAAAAAGTGAGGAGAAAAAATATGAAAACAAGAAAGATTTTAGGATTAATAGCAGGAGGCGCTTTAGCTTTAGTAGCACTTGCAAGCTGTGGAGGAAATAATAATGAAGAATACAAATATGGAGAATTAAAGGTATCTATTCCTACAGGAGTAATTAGAACAGCAGGAGATATTATAGCACTTGAAAAGGGATTTTATAAAGAAGAGGGTGTTAAGGTTACTGGTGTAAATATTAAGGGAACAGCTGCATTAACAGCACTTAACACTAATTCAGAGGATTTAGATTTATTAACATTAGGATTTGTTCCTGATGTTCAAGCAATATCTAATGGATACGATAATATAAGATTTATTGGAGGTACAGCAGTTGAAGGAGGTGCTTTAATTGCTAAAAAGGGTGAAGCAAGTAAATATAAAAGTAGCACAACTATTATCAATTATGAAACAGTAAAGAATGCTAAGTTAGCATTCGCTGTAGGTGAAGCTGCGTTTGTTGTTACAAATCAGTATTTAATTGAAAATGATCCTACTTATTCATATGAATCAGTAAAGAAAAATATTACTAATTTAGCTGACGAGCAAACAGTAGCACAACAAATTGGAAGTGGTCAATTTGATGTTGGTTTCTTACCACTTGAATATGCAAATTTATATAAGGATTCATATGGGGTTGAAATAATAGCAGAAGCAGGACAATTAATACCTGAATATGTATGCTGCCGTCAAGCTACATCAAAAGAAAAATATGAAGCTAAATATGATGCATTTGTTGCATACGAAAAAGCAAGAATTAGAGCATGGGAATATATTGAAAACGAAGCAAATACGAGTGATGTAGTTAATATTGTATCTAATTATATTCATAAAGAAAAAGACTATGTACAAAATTATTTATATGGTGGAATTACAAAGTGGAGTGTTGACCCTAATACAAAGGGAATTAAAACTTATACAGCAGCTTTAAAGAATGCAGGCGTATTAAAAAATGAAATAGCTGATGTAACTTCATATGTTGATACTAAAGCTTATAAGCAAGCATTAGATGCATTAGTAAAAGAAAAACCATCTAATAAATTCTATCAAGATAAGACAACTTTATTTACTACATATAATAGTTAATTAAGAAAGGAAAAGCTTAGGCTTTAATAATATTATGAGAATTTTTGAAAATATTGAATCATTAATTGGTAATACACCATTAGTAGAATTGAATAATTATAAAATTAATAATAATATTTCAGCTAATATTATCGGAAAGCTTGAATATTTAAATCCGGCTGGTTCAGTAAAGGATAGAGTAGCTTTAGAAATGATTAAAGATGCAGAAGAAAAAAAGCTATTAGTTGAAGGCTCAGTTATTATTGAACCAACATCTGGAAATACAGGTATAGGTTTAGCTGCTATAGCATCTATTAGGGGTTATAAAACAATTCTAGTAATGCCAGATTCAATGTCAAAAGAAAGAATAGTATTATTAAAGGCTTATGGAGCCGAAGTAGTTTTAACACCAGCTAAAGAGGGAATGAAGGGAGCTATAAAAAAGGCAAGAGAACTTGCTTTAAATACTCCACATAGCTTTATTCCAGGACAATTTACAAATTTAGCTAACCCTAAGGCTCATTATAGAACAACAGCACCTGAAATATGGAATGATACTTCAGGTGCTGTAGATATATTTGTTTGTGGAATAGGAACTGGAGGTACAATATCAGGAGTTGGTAAATATTTAAAGGAAAAGAATCCTGATATTAAAATAATAGCTGTTGAGCCTAAGGATTCTCCTTTGCTTACTAAGGGAACAACAGGGTCTCATAAACTACAAGGTCTTGGGGCTGGTTTTATTCCTATTACATTAGATATTGATATTTTTGATGAAGTAATAGATGTTTCTACAGAAGAAGCATTTAAGGCATGTAAAGATGTTGCGTCATCTGATGGAATAGTATTAGGTATATCATCAGGTGCTGCTATACATGCGGCTAAAATAGTTGGTAAAAGGTTAGAAAATAGAGGTAAAAATATTGTTGTTTTATTACCTGATGGAGGTTCTAAGTATCTATTATCACCTTTATATAATGAGTAATGGAGGGATATTATGCCATATAAAATTGAAATTAAAAATTTATATTTTGATTATGTTGGAAAAAAGACAACATTTGGTGCTTTAGAAGATATTAATCTTGATATAAAAGAAGGAGAATTTGTATGTGTTTTAGGTTCTTCTGGATGTGGTAAATCAACATTACTTAGTATATTAAATGGATTGAATAAAGCGAAGTCAGGTCAAATATTGATTGATGGAAAAGAAACTTTAGGTCCTGGAGTTAATAGGGCAACAGTATTCCAAAATTATTCATTATTTCCATGGAAGACTGTTAAGCAGAATGTATTATTCGGAGCTAAACAATCTGCCAAGAGGAAAGAATATACAAAAGAAGAAAGAAATAAAAAGGTAATTGAATATATATCTTCAGTTGGTTTATTAAATTCAATGGATAAGTATCCATTTGAATTATCTGGTGGTATGCAACAAAGAGTTGCTATAGCAAGAGCACTTGCTTTAGAGGCAGATATATTATTACTTGATGAACCATTTTCTGCAATAGATCCAAGATTAAGATTGGAATTACAGGAATTAGTATCTAAGTTATCAAAAGAACATAACAAAACTGTTATTTTTATAACACATGATATTGATGAAGCAATACTTTTAGCAGATAAAATAGTTGTTATGGAACCAAAGCATATTAAGTCTGTATTAGATATTGATCTTTCGTATCCTAGAGTAAGAGAAAAGCTTGTAGGAAGAGAAGATTATGAGAGATTACATAGAAAATTAATATCATTATTCTATGAGAATATTGAAGATAATATTGATTTGGAGGTGGCTTTATAATGACTCAAGTATTTGATAGTATAAAAAGAACATTTATAAAGTACTTTCATCTCTTTTTAATTAAATCAAAGAATTTTTTTCAATTCAGTAATTTTAAGAAACATTTAGTTGGTTTTATTGTTGCGATAGCATTACTTGTAATTGATATAATTGTTGCTTATAGTTTAGGTTATAGCACAGAACATAATTATATTTATGATGCTACACCATATGTTATTTTATTAGTTATTTCTTTTATATTGTATTTTTTGAGATTATATTTAACAAATAAAAAATCATCCACAGATTTAATTATTATTATATATGCATTTTTCTTATTTTGGGATATAGCATATAAGGTTGGATGGGTTCAAAATGATTTATTAATACCATCGCCAGAAGGTTTATTTTATGTATATAAAACTGATAGTAAATATATAACTGAGATGGTATTAGATTCTTTGCAGTTATTATTTTGGGGATATTTATTAGCTATTATATTAGGAACTATTTTAGGATTAATCATTGGATGGTTCCAAAGGGCGAGGGAAGTATTTATTCCAATTTCAAATGCAATAACTTTAATACCACCAGTTTTGATGACAGCGTGGTTAATAATGTGGTTTCCATTTAAAGAAGCCGCAATAGGAATTATATTTTTAGCAGTATTTTGGCCAGTATTTCAAGGAACTATTGTTAGAGTATCTGAAATTGATAAGAAAATAATAGATGCTGCTAAGGTTATGGGTGTTACAAACATAGGTATGATTTTCAAAATCGTTCTACCTTATTCATTACCAGGAATTATTCATTCGACATCTAAATCATTAAGAGGAGCTTTTATGTGTTTAGTCGCTGCAGAAATGATTGGTATCAATGGAGGTATAGGATTCTATACTGAAACATATAAAGCATATGCTGATTATAGAAGAGTATTGGCTGGTATTGTTACTATTGGATTTATTACAACAATAATAGATATCATAGTTAATAGAATTGAAAAAACAGTTGTAAAGTGGAAGGTGTAAATTATGTATTATAATAGTGTTTTAGATATAATTGGAAAAACACCAATTATTAAATTAAATAGATTAAAAAAATACCTTGGATTAAGGGCAAATATATTTGCTAAATTAGAATTCTTAAATCCAGGTGGATCTGTTAAGGATAGACCTGCATATAATATGATAGCTGAAGCTGAAAATGAAGGATTAATAAAAGAAAATGCGACTATTATAGAGGGTACTAGTGGTAATACTGGTATTGGTCTTGCTATGGTTTGTGCGGCAAAGGGATATAAGCTTAAGGTATGCATGCCAGAAAACATGAGTGTTGAAAGAATTAAGTTATTAAAAGCATATGGTGCTGAAGTATTCTTAACACCAAAAGAATTAAATATGGCAGGTAGTGGGGCAAAGAGTAAAGAATTAGTTGAACAAACTCCAAATTCATATTCACCTCAACAAGGAATGAATCCTAATAATCCTGGTGCACACTATAAAACTACTGGACCTGAAATTTACGAAGATTTGAATGGTGATATTGATATATTTTTAGCGGCTTCAGGAACTGGTGGAACTATATCTGGTACTGGTCGTTATCTAAGAGAAAAAATAAATAATTTAAAGATTATAGCAGTTGAACCTAAGGGTAGTGCTGTATTAAATGGTGGTGAACCAGGCCCACATAAAATACAAGGAATTGGTGGTGGAGCAACTCCTCCAACAACTGATGTTTCATTATTTGATGAAGTTATAGATATTACTGATGATGAAGCATATGAGTATACAAGGTTGTTACCTAAAATTGAAGGAATATTAATTGGTATTTCTGCAGGTGCTGCGTTAGCTGCTGCAGTAGAAGTTGCTAAAAGAGAAGAGAATGAGGGAAAAAATATTGTAATTATTTTCCCTGATGGTGGTGATCATTATTTATCAACACCAGAGTTATTCTAAAAGGAGAATATATGGAAAATAGTGCATGTTGTTTAATTAGAAATAAAAAGGAAGAAAATACAAATTATGTCGAATCATTAAAGCATAGTAATGAACATGGCGATGATGGAAGTTTTGTAAGACAAAAAAATAGATTTTCAACTCCATTTGGTGATAAGGAAGGTGAACTTCCTGTTGAGGCTAATAGGTATCGTTTAATTTGGGCACCTGTATGTCCATGGGCACATAGATCAATAATTGTTACAAAATTATTAGGATTAGATAAGGTGATTAGTTATGGTACATTAGATCCTGTAAGACCTGAAGGACCAACAAGTGATTGGGCATTTACTTTAGATAAGGATGGAATAGATCCGGTATTAAAAATTCATAAATTAAGCGAAGTATATTTAAAAACAGATCCTGAATATACTGGTAGACCAACTGTTCCTTGTGTAGTTGATTTAAAAACAGGACTAGTAGTAAATAATGATTATTTTAATTTAACAAGATATTGGGAAACAAAGTGGACTAAATTCCATAAGAAAGGAGCTCCC
This sequence comes from Acholeplasmatales bacterium, assembly GCA_017542485.1. Taxonomy (GTDB): domain Bacteria; phylum Bacillota_I; class Bacilli_A; order Acholeplasmatales; family Anaeroplasmataceae; genus Anaeroplasma. The sequence goes on along the minus strand of JAFXXC010000001.1, from coordinate 86,444 downwards.
GATTTATATCCTATAGAATTAAGAGATGAAATTGATAAATTAAATGATGAATTATTTTGAGGTTAATAACGGTGTATATAAGGCAGGCTTTGCAAGAAGCCAAGAGGCTTATAATAAGGCTGTTATTGGAGTGTTTAAGAAATTTGATGAATTAGAAGAAAGACTTGAACATTCTAGATATTTATTTGGAGATAAAATAACAGAATCAGATGTAAGATTATATGTTACATTAGCTCGTTTTGATATTGCATATTATAATGGATTTAAGGTTAATTTAAAGACATTAAAGGAATATAAGAATTTATGGGCTTATGCAAGAGATTTATATCAAACTCCAGGATTTGGAGATACAACTAATTTTGATGCGATAAAAAAGCATTATCATTTATGTTGTGTACCTAATCCTTATAAGATTTTGCCACTTGGACCAAACTTAGATGAGTGGAATAGTGAGCATAATAGAGATAAGAGAATTTATAAGTAGTGGTGATAGTAATGAGATTTGAAACTTTATGTTTACATGCAGATAAGAATATAAAAGACGAATGGGGTACATTATCAATGCCTATTTGTCAGTCAGCAACATTTGTTCATAAAGGTGTTGATGTAGAATCTGAATATAGTTATTCAAGGTTATCAAATCCTACTAGACGCCATTTGGAAAATACAGTTGCCAGCCTTGAAGGTGGTTATGCAGCTTATGCATTTTCAACAGGTATGACAGCTATTAATGTAGCAATGATGTTAATAAAGCCAGGTGAGCATGTTATAGCAACAGATGATTTATATGGTGGTGCTTTAAGATTATTTAGAAAAGTTAATGAAAGAAATGGAATAGAATTTGATTTTGTTGATACATCTGATATCAATAATGTTGAGAAATTAATTAAGAAAAATACTAAATTAATTTATCTAGAAACCCCATCTAATCCGTTGATGCAAGTAACAGATATTAAAAGAATAGTAGAATTAGCACATAAGAATAATATATTAGTTTATGTTGATAATACTTTCTTAACTCCTTATTATCAAAAGCCAATTGAATTAGGAGTTGATATTGTTGTTCATTCTGGAACTAAATATTTAGGAGGTCATAATGATACTTTAGCAGGTTTTGTTGTGGCTAAAACAAAGGAATTAGGTGAAGAGATATTATTTTATTCAAAAACAATTGGTGGACAGTTGTCACCATTTGATTCATTCTTAATTGAAAGAGGAATAAAGACTTTACCAATTAGAATGGATAGAATAAATGATAATGCATATAAAATAGCTAATTATTTAAGAACTGAACCAAAGATTAAAAAGATATATTATGTTGGCTTTGATGATTTCAAAGGCCATGAAATTATCATAAAACAATCTAAAGGCTATGGAGGAATGATTTCAATTGAGGTTGAATCAGAAGAATTAGCTAAGAAAATATTAAAGGATGTTAAGATATTTCAATATGCTGAGAGCTTAGGAGGAGTAGATTCTTTAATTACATATCCAATGCTTCAAACACATGCTGATGTGCCTCTTGAGGAAAGGAATAGAAGAGGAATAAATAATAGATTTTTAAGAATATCAGTTGGTATTGAAAATGTTGATGATTTAATTGAAGATTTGAAGCAAGCAATAAATGGGTAAATATAATTTTGATGAAATAATTAATAGAAAAAATACTAATTCTTTAAAGTATGATTATGCCAAAAGAAGAGGAAAACCAGAAGATGTTATTCCTCTATGGGTAGCCGATATGGATTTTAGAACCCCAAAGGAAGTAATAGATGCGATTAAAGAAAAAGCAGAGCATGGTATATTTGGCTATTCAGAACCTCTTGATTCATATTTTGATGCTTTAGATTCTTGGACATCTAGTCATTATAATTATCATATTGATGAAAGAAAGATTATACTTGTCCCTGGAATTGTATTTGGAATATATCAAGCTATTAAAGCATTAACTAATGAAGGTGATGGTGTACTAATAAGTCAACCAGTGTATTATCCATTTAAAGAATCTATATTAGATACTAAAAGAAATCTTGTAGTATCTGAATTAGTAAATGTAAATGGACATTATGAATTTGATTTTAATGATTTTGAAAAGAAGATTGTTGATAATAATGTTAAATTATATTTATTATGTAATCCACATAATCCTGTTGGTAGAGTATGGAAATATGAAGAATTAATTAAAATAAAGGAAATAACTAAAAAACATAATGTAATAGTTATTTCGGATGAAATACATGCTGATTTCATATATTCAAATAATAAATTTGTTTCATATGCTAATATTGATGATGATGCAATTATTTGTATTGCACCATCAAAAACATTTAATTTAGCTGGATTACATAATGGTAATTTATTTATTAAAAATGACAAATATAGAAGATTAGTTAGACGTAGTATTTATGATACAGGATATAGTCAATCTAATGTTATGGGGATAATTGCTTCTGAAGCAGCATATAGGTATGGAAATGATTGGCTTAAGGAATTAATTATATATTTGGAATCTAATCTAAATTATATTAGAGATTATTTAAATAGATTTATTCCTCAAATTAAATTAATTGAACCAGAAGGAACATACCTTATATGGCTTGATTGTAGTGGATTAGGAATTAGCGATGAGAGATTAAATGACATTATATTAAATAAAGCAAAATTATGGTTAGATTCAGGTAATATATTTGGTAATTGTGGAAAATATTACGAAAGAATAAATATAGCCTGTCCTAAGGCTATATTAGAAAAAGCATTAGATAATTTATATAGTTCACTAAAAGATGAGAAAGTTATTTAATTAAAAAAGAAGTGGAGATGGTAATATGGTTGATAAGAATAGAATGCTAGATGAGTTTAAAAAACTTGTGTCTTTTGATTCAGAATCATTTAAAGAATTTGAGATATCAAAGTATTTATTTGATAAATTAGTTGAATTAGGGTTACAAGTTGAGATAGATAATGCTGGCATATTATTAAATCCTAATTTAAAAGCTACAGGAAATATATATGGTTTTTTAAAGGGTAATATAGAAGGGGATTCAATTTTATTATCAGCACATATGGATACTGTATCTCCAGGAATTGGTAAAGTAGCAATTATTGATGAAAATGGGAAGGTGACATCAGATGGTAAAACAGTACTAGGAGCTGATGATGTAACTGGTATTGTATCAATATTAGAAGCTTTAACAGTTGTAAAAGAAAACAAATTAAAGCATCCTGATATTGAAGTAGTATTCTTTATTGCAGAAGAACCTTATTGTAGAGGTTCATCAGTATTTGATTTTAGCAAAATAAAATCAAAATATGGATATGTCTTAGATTTATCTGGTAATGTTGGAACTATCGCATTAGAAGCACCATCAATATATCAATTTAAAGCAGTGATAAATGGTAAAAGTGCTCATGCAGGATTTGAGCCTGAAAAGGGAATTTCTGCTATTGTTATAGCATCTTTGGCAATTTCAAAATTGAAATTAGGAAGAATAGATAAAGAAACTACTGCTAATATAGGTTTAATATCTGGAGGTAATGGTAAAAATATAATTCCAGATGAGGTTATATTAGAAGGAGAAATTAGAAGTTTAGTTGATGATAAAGCTATTAATGAAGCTAATTTAATAAAAAAGGTTTTATTTGAAGAAGCAAGCAAAGTTGATGCAAGTGTAACATTTGAGCTTAAAGAAATGATAAAATCATATAAGTTAAGTAGTGATTCATATATTGTTAAAAAATATCAATATGCATTAGATTCATTAGGACTTGGCAAGGCATCACATATTACAACATTTGGAGGCAGTGATGCTAATAGTATTAATAAATATGGAATTGAATGTGCAGTTATATCTAATGCAATGAATAATATTCATACAACAAATGAATATTTTAAAGTAGATGAATTTATAAAATCTGCAGAGATATGTTTATCTTTGATTAGGGGTGAGTGATGTGATATCTAGTAAGAGTAATTATGCATTAAAGGCTATGATATATATAGCAATTAATAATGACAAAATTGTTAAAATTAAAGATATTTCTAAAAACGAAGATATTCCTGCTAAGTATTTAGAACAAGTAATATCTTTATTGACAAAGAGTGGCTTGTTAAAATCATTTAGAGGAAATAATGGAGGATATCAATTAACAAAAAGAATAGAAGATTATAATGTATATGAAATAATAACATCAGTTGATGGAAGTATTGATGTAAATTATGATCAAAAAAACTTATTAAAATTTTGGGATGAATATAATAGTTTTGTAAAAGATAAATTATCAAATATCACTTTATCTAATTTAGTTGATGATTATAGTAACTATTATATAAATAATTATTATATTTAATTTTTGAGAATTGAGCAATTTTATTGCTCATTTTTCTTTTTTAAAAATTATAAAAATACTATTGACAAAGAAAGTGATAGGTTTTATAATAATGTTAATCCTACTAAAACCATAGGAATAGGATGAAAAAGAAAGAAAAGGTGATATTATGATTTATTTATATAATCGATGTATGGGCTATGCCCGAATGTGTAACTTAATAAAATGGAGTCATAATGTCATGTGTGACTATAAAAGAATTAGTGACAATTAATATATAAAAATAGAAAAAGGAAAATTAAGGAGAACAAAAAAATGAGCAAGAAATATAGATTTGAAACATTACAATTACACGCAGGTCAAGAGAATCCAGATTCTGCGACAGGAGCTAGAGCAGTTCCTATTTATTTAACATCATCATATGTGTTTAATAATAGCAAGCATGCAGCTGATAGATTTGGTTTAAGAGATGCAGGTAATATTTATGGTAGATTAACTAATCCAACACAAGGTGTATTTGAAGAAAGAATCGCAGCACTTGAAAATGGTACTGGCGCACTTGCTGTAGCATCTGGTGCAGCAGCTATTACATATACAATCCAAGCATTAGCATTTGCTGGTGATCATATTGTAGCTGCAAATAATATTTATGGTGGTTCTATTAACTTATTACAACATACACTACCTAATTATGGTATTACTACTACATTTGTTAAGCCAAATGTAGATGATATTGATAAAGCAATTAAGGAAAATACTAAGGCAGTATTTATTGAAACATTAGGTAATCCAAATTCTGATGTTGTTGATATTGAATCAATTGCTAAAGTAGCACATAAGCATAACATTCCACTTGTTGTTGATTCAACATTCGCTACACCTTATTTAGTTAGACCACTTGAGTATGGTGCTGATATAGTAGTTCATTCAGCAACTAAGTTTATTACTGGTCATGGTACTGGTTTAGGCGGTGTAATTATTGAAGGTGGTAAATTTGATTGGAAGAAGAGCGGTAAATTTAAGCATTTAGTTGAGCCAAACGTTTCATATCATGGTGTATCATTCTATGATGCAGTTGGTCCAGTTGCATTTGTTACATATATTAGAGCAATTTTACTTCGTGATACTGGGGCAGCAATTTCTCCAGTAAATGCATTTATTGCTTTACAAGGATTAGAGACATTGTCACTTCGTGTTGAACGTCATGTTGAGAATGCATTAAAGGTTGTTCAATATTTAGCAAAACATCCAAAGGTTGCAAAAGTAAATCATCCATCAATTTCAACTGATAAGGCTCAACAAGCTTTATATAAGAAATATTATCCAAATGGTGGAGGTTCAATTTTTACATTTGATATTAAAGGTGATGAAAAAGAAGCACAATCATTTATTGATCATTTAAAGATATTCTCTTTACTTGCAAATGTTGCAGACGTTAAGTCACTTGTAATTCATCCAGCTTCTACAACACATTCTGAAATGACAAAAGAGGAATTAGCAGCAGTTGGTATTTATGGTAGTACAATTAGATTATCAATTGGTACAGAGCACATTGATGATATTATTGAAGATTTAGAGCAAGCATTTAAAGCAATTTAAGCACTTTGATTGATATATTCATTAAAACGTAGTAAAATAAAGTCTAGTAAGTCGCTAGGAATGGAGTTGTTATAATGATATCAACAAAAGGAAGATATGCACTAAGAGTTATGATAGATATTGCTAGTTATTCTAATGGGGAGCCAGTGTCATTAAAAGATGTGTCAAAAAGACAAGAAATATCTGTTAAATACTTAGAGCAAGTTGTATCTTTGTTAGTTAAAAGAGGATATTTATTAAGTGTAAGAGGTAATAATGGTGGTTATCTTTTATCAAAAGATCCTAAGGATTATACTATTGGTGATATTATTAGATGTGCAGAAGGGACATTAGCTCCTGTTGCATGTCTTCAGACTGATTGTAATACATGTAATAGAAGTGATATTTGTTCTACAATAGATTTTTGGAAAGGCTTCTATGATGTTGTTAATAACTACGTTGATAGTGTGACATTAGAGGATTTAAAGAATAAAGAATTAGAAAAAATAGGTAATGATTATAGCATTTAAGAGAGGTAATTAAAATGGGTAAAATATACAAATCAGTAGTAGAACTAGTAGGTCATACACCACTAGTAGAATTAGTAAATTTTAATAAGAACAATAATTTGAAAGCAACAATAATTGCTAAAGTTGAAGGATTTAATCCGGCCGGATCTGTTAAAGATAGAGTAGCTAAATCAATTATAGAAGATTATGAAGCAAGAGGAATTTTAAAGCCAGGTGCAACAATTATTGAACCAACTTCAGGTAATACTGGTATTGGACTTGCTGCTATAGCTGCATCTCGTGGATATAGATTAATCATTACTCTTCCTGAGACAATGTCAGTCGAAAGAAGAAATCTAATTAAAGCTTATGGTGCTGAGTTAGTTTTAACTGAAGGAAGCAAGGGTATGAAGGGAGCCATAGCTAAAGCAGAGGAGTTAAATAATGAAATTCCTGGTTCTGTTATTGCAGGTCAATTTGTAAATCCTGCAAATCCTAAGGCACATAGAGAAAATACAGGACCTGAAATTTGGGAAGATACAGATGGTAATGTTGATATCTTTGTTGCTGGTGTAGGTACTGGTGGTACTATTACAGGTGTTGGTGAATTCTTAAAGAGCAAGAATCCTAATATTAAAATTGTTGCAGTAGAGCCTGAAACATCACCTGTATTATCAAAGGGCGTTGCTGGTGCACACAAAATTCAAGGAATTGGTGCAGGATTTGTACCTGACACATTAAATACATCTATTTATGATGAAATAATTGCTGTACCAAATGAAGAAGCATTCAAAACTGGTGCTGAACTTGTAAAAAGCGATGGTGTATTTATCGGTATTTCATCAGGTGCCGCATTATATGCTGCTAAATTATTAGCACAAAGACCTGAAAATCAAGGTAAGAGAATAGTTGTATTATTACCAGATAATGGTGATAGATATTTATCAACACCACTATTTAATTAAGCACCTCCAAGGAGTTCATGATGAACTCCTTTTTCTTTTAAAGTGATTATGTCTAAAATAACATACGGTAAAAATAGCTATTTTATTGACAAAATGTCTAAAATGACATATAATAAAAATAGCTAGAAAGGATGATGAACTATGCAAATAGTAAAAACAACGGAACTACAAAATAATTTTGGGAAATACTTGCAAGCTGTTATCGATGGTAATGAGATTATAATTATAAAAAATGGTAAAGAAGTTGCAAGATTAATATCTAAAGACAAGACTGTATCATATTTGTCAGATTCTTTATTGGGAATTCTTAAAAATGATATTTCAGAAAAAGATATCACAAAAGAAAGGGTATTAAAGCATGAAGGTCTTGATTGATACTAATGTTATTTTAGATGTTTTATACAAAAGAGAGGGATTTTATGAAGATTCTTTGAAAATATGGAAACTTTGTGAAACAAGGAAGTTAGATGGATATATTTCTGCACTTTCGATTCCTAATATTGTATACATTTTAAGAAGAGAATTAGATCCTGAAAAAACTTTAGAAGTTATTAATAATATTAACTTGGTTTTTAAGATTTATGATTTGAAATCCGAGATAATTATGCAAGCGGCAGAGAAAAAAACGAAAGATTACGAAGATGCTTTACAAATGGTTACTGCTCAAAAACTAAAAGCTAGTTTTATTGTTACAAGAAACATCAAGGATTTTGCAGGTAGTAAAATAATTGCTGTTAAACCATCTGAATTATTAGAAAGATTAGATTTTTAAAATGTTAGAAAAAAAACATATCATTAACTTCTATGACTAAAGAGGATGCCCATAAGCTATTTATTGTTTTTAAAAATGATAAGTCTTTGTTCGAAAGAGAAGAGGATTATAAAGAGTATAAATATAGTTTTGATGAAGTTGATAATTATGTATTAAATCAAACGAATAAAGGCTACATACTTTTATCCATTAAATATAATGAAGATGTAATTGGAGAAATCAGATTTAAAGGTGTTGAGAATTCTTGCTCTGAAATAGGAATAATCTTGAAGAATGATGAATATAAAAATAAGGGTATTGGGACATTAGCTCTTAAGAAAGCATTAGAATATGCTAAATACGAACTTAAGTTAACTAGAATTGCTGCTAGCATCTTAAAAACTAACAAAAGAAGTCAGCACATTTTCAACAAGACGGGATTTGTATTGTTCGATGAAGATAACCATTTTTACAAATACTATATAAATATTTAGAGAGCAAGTGAGTGGAGGTGCTTAGAATTACACGAATAGTCGTGTTTATTTACACGTGCTCCCAAATATATGTGTCTATTAATTAATATAATAGATTGAATAAAATCGGTGGAGGTGCACCAGCTATACTACACTACACCACACCACTATTTAATTAATTAACTCTAGGGGTTTCGTAAAGAAACTCCTTTTTTATTATTTGATTTGACTTTTTGCTGACTTTCTTATATAAATATAAAAACGTAGTAGGTGATTTTATGGATAAGAATTTTTGGAAGAAGGTATTAATTATTGGTCTTCCTGTTTCTATTCAAAATTTAATAAATACAGCTGTTAATATGGTTGATACATTTATGATTGGATCTTTAGGTGATGATTATGTTTCAGCTGTTGGACTTGCTAATAAGGTATTTTTTGTTTTAAACTTATTAATTTTTGGTATTGCCTCTGGATGTTCAGTTTTATTGAGCCAATATTATGGAAAAAAAGATGATAAGAATTTAAATAAAACTTTTGGTTTTATGACTATGTTATCTTTAAGTGGTGGTTTATTGTTTTTTATATTAGCTTTTACTATACCAAGTAATTTAATGAGGATATTTACGGAAAGTGATACTTTAATTGAATTAGGTACTCCCTATTTAAGGATAGTATCTATTAGTTACGTTTTTACAGCATTTTCTTTTACAACTTCTGCGATGTTAAGAAGTATAAATAAAACTAGAGCGCCTATGTTTTTTACTTTAATTACTGTTTTTGTAAATGTAATATTCAATTATATATTAATATTTGGTAAGATGGGTTTGCCTGAATTAAAAGCAGAGGGTGCTGCTATAGCAACTATTATTTCAAGAATTGTTGAGTTTAGTTGTATTTTACTATATTTAATATTTGCTAAAAGAGATGTTAAATTAAGTGTTAATGAAATGATTCATATTGATAAAGAAACCGTTGTTAAGAATTTAAAGTTTGCCTTACCAGTTATTATTAATGAATTGGGTTGGGGATTAGGAACAACAATGTATTCAGTCATATATGGTCATATGAGTGATGATGTTGTGGCATCTATGACAATAGCTACTGCATTAGAGGATTTGGTTTATGCATTATTATTTGGTATTTCTACAGCTTGTGCAGTAATTGTTGGAAATCAACTTGGTGCGAATGACTTAGACGAAGCACAAAAGACAGCTAAGAAATTATTAATTACAGGTGTAATTATGTCAATGGTATTAGGTGTTGTATTAGTGTTATTAATAAATCCATATTTATTGTTATATAAAGCGACTGATATTGTTAGATATAATATTAGAAGAGTATGTATTGCATATGCTATTATGATGCCTGCTGTTACATTTAATTTAATTATGATTGTTGGAATATTACGTAGTGGAGGAGATACGTTATTTTGTATGATAATGGAATTATCTTCTTTATGGGTAGTTGGAGTATTATCTGGAGCTATTGGAGCGTTTGTGTTTGAATTAGATGTTTTATATGTATTTGTGTTATCACAAATGGAACAATTAGTGAAAGTAGTTATTGGTTTTATTAGATATAAACAAAAGAAATGGGTTAGAAATATTGCGATAAAAGAAGTATAGTTAATAATTGTTGAATTATTAATAAAATTGTGATAATATAATGTGGCAAATAAATAAGACAGTTCGTTAGTACCATCCTGTCTATAAACAAAACTAGGACATTATTGAATTCGTTTTTTCATGATGGACTAATTTTGTCCATCTTTTTATTTTCTTGGAGGATTTTATGTACGTTTTAGATACAGAGGCATCATTTGATGCGGCACACTTTTTAACAAATTATGAGGGAAAATGCAAGAATATTCATGGCCATAGATGGAGAGTAGTGTTATCTATATGTGGTGATCCTATTAATGGTATGGTTGTTGATTTTAATATAATTAAAAAAGATTTAAAGGAATTATGTGATTATTTTGATCATACTTTTATTGTTGAAAAGGATTCTTTAAGAAAAGAAGTATTTGATTTGTTAAATGAAGATTTTGTATTAAGGGTTGTGCCATTTAGGACTACTGCTGAAAACTTTAGTAAATATTTTTATGATGAATTAAGTAAAAAATATAAGGTGTTGGAAGTATGTGTATATGAAACTCCTAATAATTGTGCGAGGTATGTATGCAAGTAATTGAGAAATTTGTGTCAATAAATGGCGAAGGTTTAAAACAAGGAGAACTCGCAGTATTTATTAGATTTAAAGGATGTAATTTAAGATGTTCATATTGTGATACTAGATATTCATTTGAAAATCCAGAATATACTGATGAATCTATTGACGATATAGTTAAGTATTGTTTAGATAGTAAAGTTAAAAATATTACTTTAACTGGTGGTGAACCATTATTACAAGATGATATTGATAAATTAATGATTGAGTTATCAAAGAATGGTTTTAATATTGAAATAGAGACTAATGGAGCTATTAATATTGAGAAATTTAAAGATATAGCTAATGTAAGTTTTACTTTAGATTATAAGTTGCCTATATCATTAATGGAGAGTCAAATGATTACTGATAATTATAGATTTATTAGTAAGAAGGATTCAGTAAAGTTTGTATGTGGAAGTCATGATGATTTAGAAAGAATGTTAGTTATAATTAATAAATATGATTTGATTAATAAGACTAATTGTATTATTAGTCCAGTATTTAATATGATTAAATTAGAGGATATTGTAGATTTTATGATAAAGAATAATCTTAATGGAGTTAGATTTTCACTTCAAATTCATAAGGTTATTTGGGATCCTAATAGAAGGGGTGTATAGTATGATTGATAAGGAAAGATTAGAAAATGCATTTAAAGAAATTTTAATAGCTTTGGGTGATGATCCAAATAGAGAGGGATTAATTGACACACCTAAAAGAGCAGCTGAGATGTATTTAGAACAATTTGAAGGTATGAATTATACTAATGATGAATTGGTTGATCTCTTAAATAAGACATTTGAAAGAGATTATGTTACTGATTCTAAGAATGTTGTTATTATGAAGGGTATTGATATTTTTTCACATTGTGAACACCATTTAGCATTAATGTATGATATGACTGTAGATATTGCATATATTCCTAATGGAAAAGTAATTGGTTTATCTAAGCTTGCTAGAATAGCTGATATGGTATCAAAGAGATTACAGCTTCAAGAACGTATTACTAGTGATATTTTATATATTGTTAAAGAAATAACAAAAGCTAATGATATTATTGTTAGAGTTGAAGGATGTCATAGCTGTGTTACAGCAAGAGGAGTAAAGAAAAGAAGTAAGACAACAACAGTATCAAAAATAGGTGATATTGATGTTGAGGTGTTTAGGTAATGACTGAAAAAGAGAAATGTAAATTAGGATTTCTATATAATACTAATTATGATAATCTATTAAATTAGATAGAAAGGAAAAGTAATCAATTAAGATATCAAACCTATCTAAATTGATTATACGTGATTGTATGAAAGCATTGGTTTTGTTTTCTGGTGGATTAGATTCAACTACTGCTTTAGCTATGGCTATAGATAAATATGGTGTTGATAATGTAGTTGCTTTATCAGTTTCTTATGGTCAAAAGCATAATAAGGAGATAGAAGCTTCTAATAAGGTTGCTAAATATTATGGTGTTGAGCATATATATCTAGATTTAGCTAAGATATTTGAATATTCTGATTGTTCATTATTAAAAAAGAATAATAAAGATATTCCTTTAGGAGATTATAGCAAACAATTAGAGGAACTAGATGGTGATACATTATCAACATATGTTCCTTTTAGGAATGGCCTATTTTTATCAAGTGCTGCCTCAATTGCCTTGTCAAAGGGATGCGATATTATTTATTATGGCGCTCATTCTGATGATGTTAAGGAGGCTTATCCTGATTGTTCAAAAGAATTTACTGAGGCTATAAATAGGGCTATTTATTTAGGTAGTGGTAATAAGGTTAGGGTAGAAGGACCATTTGTTAATATGCATAAGGCTGATATTGTTAAATATGGGTTAGAACATAGTGTTCCATATGAATTAACATGGTCATGTTATGAAGGAAATGAAAAGGCATGTGGTAAGTGTGGAACATGTATTGATAGATTAAAGGCATTTAAGGCTAATGGGGTTAAAGATCCTATTGAATATGAGGTGGAATAATGGATAGAGAAAATGAAGGATTAAAGAGTTTAGGTAAAAAAACTAATTATGATTATGATTATAATCCTAGTTTGTTAGAAAAATTTAATAATAAGCATGTAGAAAATGATTATTTTATAAAATTTAATTGTCCTGAATTTACATCGCTTTGTCCAATAACAGGACAACCTGATTTCGCTACAATTTATATTTCATATATTCCCGATAAATATTGTGTGGAATCTAAGTCATTAAAGTTATATTTATTTTCATTTAGAAATCATGGAGATTTTCATGAGGATTGTGTGAATATTATTATGAAGGATTTAATTAAGTTATTAAATCCAAGATATATTGAGGTATGGGGTAAGTTTTTACCAAGAGGCGGTTTATCTATTGATCCATATTGTAATTATGGTATGAAAAATACTAAATTTGAAGAGATGGCAAATAAGAGATTAGAATTACATGATATGTATCTAGAGAAAGTTGATAATAGATAATTTTTTGAGAAAAATTTTAAATCTTTTAAATGTTTATTAATGTGGTATAATCATTTTAAGCTTGGAGTAATTATTATGATAAAAATATACGGAAAAAACTGCGTTTACGCTGCAATTATGGCAAATAGTGATATTAGTGTTGTTTATTTAAGTGAGGACGTAGTAAAGAGTGATAAGAATATACTAGATATTCTAAAGAAAAGAGTATATAAGTATGTTATATTACCAAAGAAAAAATTAGATATTGAATTTCCTTATCAAAATCAAGGATATGGTGCACATAGAGAAAATTATATGATTTTAGATGAATCATATTTAGATAATTTACCTAAAGAAAGAGGTAGAGTATTAATTCTTGATGGTATCCAAGATCCACATAATTTTGGGGCTATTTTAAGAAGTGTTGATGCTTTTGGTTATGATTTAGTTATCCTACCTAAAAACAGAAGTGTTAGCGTTAATGAGACTGTTGCCCATGTTTCAACAGGTGCGATTGAATATACTAAAATTATGTATGTTAATAGTTTAAATAATATTGTTGAAAAATTGAAAAAACAAGGTTATTGGATTTGTGGTACAGATGCTAAAGGAACTGTGTTATCAAAGGATATTGATAAATCTTTAAATTTGGCAGTTATTATTGGTTCTGAGGGATTTGGTATGTCTAAGACATTGGTTAATGCTAGTGATTTTTTAATTAAGATTCCTATGAAGGGACATGTTAATAGCTTAAATGCTTCAGTTTCATCTGGTATAGTTTTACATGATCTTATGGCTAATGATAATTAATGTATTTAAATTATAATGATAACGAATTATTATATTTGTTAAGAGAAGGTTCAAAAGAAGCTTTTCTGGTATTATATAATAAATATGACATTCTTATAAAAAAAATAAGTAAAAAAGCATGCCCTTATGGCGATAAGAAATATGATTTAATACAAGAAGGTAGAATGATTTTATTTGAATGTATAAGAACATATGATTCATATTATGAAATATCATTTTATTCTTATTTTAATATTTGTTTTAATAGGAAATTAAAAAAAGAGTTTTCTGGGGATTATTATAAAGGTTTTATTTCTTTTAATGAGGCTTTAAATAAAAAGGCTAATGAATTATGTATTGATTATGTACATATTTTTAGATATTTTTTAAATGATGATCCTTTGTCAAAATTGATTTTTGAAAAATGTATTATCGGTAATGTTAGTATAAGAAAGCTTTCTTTAGATACCGGTATAGCATATAGTACACTTTATAGGAAAAGAATTGATGTCATACGTAGTATGAAAAAATATATTGACTAATTTATTTTGGTAGGTTAAAATATAACTGACCTGAGTAAAAGGTTTTTTATTTTGGTTTGATGGAGGAAAATTATGAGAGTAAAAGTAATTTTAATTTGTGAAGAATGTCTTTCTAGAAATTACTCAACAACTAAAAATCCTCAAAAGAGCGCTGAAAGGTTAGAACTTAAAAAGTTCTGTCCTACATGTAATAAATATACTATTCATAAGGAAACAAAGTAATTTGTTAGAAAGGGTAACTCATGAGTGATAATGTTGAAAATGAAAAGACTTTAGATTCTCTAGAATCTACTAATCCTGAAGTTGAAGCTAAAGAATCAGAAGAGGTAAATGAACCTACTGAAGCTTTAGATGAGGTTAAGTCTGAGGAAACAGTTTTAGAGGAAGAAACTCAAACTGAAGAGAAGGTTGAAGAACCTGAAGTTAAAGAGGAAGTTTTTGAAGAAGCTAAAGAAGAGGCTGTTTTACAAGAAGAAACTCCTAAAAAGGAAAAGAAAGAAAAGAAGAAACAAAAGGCTGAAGAGCCTAAGAAAATAGAAGAGGAAGTTCTTGAAGAGCCTAAAAAGGACGATAAAAATACAACAGTTAATTCTAAGAACGAAGTTGAAAAGAAAATTCGTAAACAAATAGAGAAAAAACAAGAAAAGAAAGAGCGTATGGGTATTTATCGTATTGGTGAATATCTAAAGGAAGAGCACAAGTGGGAAAACTGGTTGTTCTTGGCTGTTTCTGTAATTGTTCTTGCATTAGGACTATTAATATTAAATGGTTCTTTGATTGTTAAAGAAGATTTCCCATTAATTGGTTCTTATCCTAAGGTGTTTGCGTGGGTATTAGTAAGTATTTCATCTATAGGTATTTTATACGCACTTTATCCATTCTTTAAGCCAGCATTCCCTGAATTTAAAAAGATTACTTGGTTAACTATGCCAAAGTTCTGGGCAAATGTTTTACGTGTATTTATTTTTATGGCAATTTTTGTAGGATTATTCATTTTATATGATACATTGATGGCTGAATTATTTATTTTAATTTTTAGGAACTAAGAGGTATTAATGTTATGAAAAGATGGTATATAGTAACAACATATTCAGGATATGAAAACTCTGTTAAGCAAGATCTTGAGAGAAGAAGAGAATCAATGAATATGTCAGATTTAATTTATCAAGTTCTTATTCCAGAAGAAACTGTTGAAGTAGTTGATAAGAAGGGTAAGAAAAAAGAAAAGGTTAATAAATTATTCCCTGGTTATGTATTTGTTGAGATGGAAGTTGAAAAGAAAAATGATCCATCTGGAAGAGAAATCTTTGATATGGATGAAGATTTATGGTTTATGGTACGTAATACACCAAAAGTAACAGGTTTCTTAGGATCTTCTGGTGGTGGTACAAAACCAGTTCCAGTTCCAAAAGAAGAGATGGATGGTATTTTAAACAAGTTAGGATTAATTGTTAAGCCTAAGTTAGAATACAATGTTGGTGATAAGATTGTTATTATAAGTGGTTCATTTAAGGATCGTGAATATGAAATTGTATCTGTTAATCCAGAAAAGGAAAAGGTTACAGTATTAACTGAAATGTTTGGTTTCGCAACAGAGACAGAATTCTTATTCAGTGAGATTAAAAAAATATCATAAATTTATCAATAAACTCTAGAATATTTGTTCTAGGGTTTTTCTTTTATTAGTAAATTTCAAATTTATTACGTAGAGGTGTGAGCACACCAAGACGACTTCAAGTAATGTGAAGTGGTTAAAAAAGGAGTAATAAGCTCCTTGGGGTAAATTTATTTTCCTTTGTTCTATATATTATTTTAAAAGTGTGGTAAAATATATAAAAGTGTGTATTGGAGTTGGTTAATATGAGAAAAAGAATTCCAATTTTAATATTTGTTTTATTAGTAACTTTAGTTGCTATATTTTATAGCGGAGTAGAAATCAACGCATCTTCTTATTTAAGCGATAAGACTGAGGTACCTGTTGATTTAGAGGTATCTGGTGCTGAAGCATTATGTCAAACAGATGATGGTTTCGTATGGGTTGCTCAATATTCTGGTTTAACTAGATATGATTCTAGAGAATTCATTACTTATAAAGATTTTACTGAGAATGATATTAAGTATGATATTATTAATGTTAAAGCATTAGCCACTAAGAATAATGTTTTATATATCGCGACATCAGCTAATTTGTTTAAATATGAAAATAATAGTTTTTCGTATTTAAATGCTAATGCTGGTACTATCAAGGATATTGAGATTGATAGTGAGAATGATGTTATTTACATTTCGTCTTTAGATAAAGGAATAGTTTTATATGATATTAATACTGATTCATCAAGAATGTTAGATGGTACTGATAATAAGAATGTTGATGATGTGGCTATAGATAACATTAGAAATACATATTATTATTCTGGATCTAAAGGTGTATATAATTCTAATAATGAATTAGTATTTGAAAACGAGAAAATATTGGATATTTATATCTATGATGATGTTTTATTAGTTGGTACATTAGATGGTTTTATATATAGATATGATTTAAAGAATAATGAATTATTAGATGGTAGTTATAATATTGGTGATCAAGTTAATAAGATAATTTATTCAAAGAGTGAGAAATATATATTTGTTGCATGTGAAAAAAATGGTATTTGTTGTATCGATGTTGAAACTGGAGAATTTGCTTTTGCAAATAATCTTGAGAATAAATCTCAATTAGTAGATTTGATGATTGATTATGAGGGTAACTTGTGGGTAGCATCTCATTATATTGGTGCATCCGGTGTATCCATTATTACTAAGAATGCTTTGCTTGAATTGTTATATGATGATGAAGTATGGAACACACTTGAAATGCCACCAGCAAGTGATAGAAATGTATATGCAGTTGAAAAATATAATAAGGTTTTATATATTTGCACAACTTCTGGTTCATATTTTTACGATTTAGAAGCTAAAAAGATAATAACTACTAATCCAGTAACTGAAGCTGTAACAGGATATATTGATGATAATGTTGCTCCAGTATTGGAGGCTGCTTTACTTGAAGAAGCAAATAAAGAAGAAGATTTAGAAGAAAGAGCTAAAAAGATTGCAAATATCCCACTTAAGTTAGAGGAATCTAAAAAGGGATATTATGATTGTAGAGATGTTGAGGAATTTAAAGGTAAATTATATTTTGCATATTATAAAATAGGTTTGGTTGAGTATGATACTAATACTGCTGCTATAAATATATATGATGCTAATTATATTAAGAATCATGTTAATAGTTCATATAATAATCCTAATTATTCAGTTACAAATTCTATTAGATGTTTAAGAGCTTTCGATAATTATTTGGCATTAGGTTATTCAAAAGGAATTATGAGATTTGATGGTACTAATTTTGATGTCAATTTTGTTGGTGGTAATGTATTATATATTAATAAATCTAGTGATGGAAAAATAATATTTGATAGAACAAATGGATTATTTACTATTAGTGATGATTTTAGTACTATTACAAAGCTTGCGATAGATAATGATGTTGCTGGAAATAGCTTAAAGTTTTTAGTAGATGGAGATAAATTATATTACAATTTAAATAGTAGATTATTCTGTGTTACATTTGAAAATGGTAAATCAAATGTTCGTGAGATTATTGTTCCTTATGTTAAGGGTTCTATTGTTGAAATAGCTAAGGTTAAGGTTAAAACTGGAAATGAAGAAAAATATAAATATGTAATAACAAGTCAAACACAAATATATATTGTTGATTCATTAGATAATGATACATTAGAAAATTATGAGTTCTACGATGCATCTAATGGTATTCAACCTATTATTGCTAATACAAGTGGCTATTATGATGAAGAAGCACAAAAATATTATTTCCAGTCAACTAATGGATTATATGTTTATGATTTTACTGATTCAAAGGTTGTTGTAGTTCCTACAAAGATTACTTTAAATTCTATTGATTTAGATGGTGTAAAATATTATGGAGATAGTATAGAAGTTGATAAGAATGTATACCGTGTAGCTTTCAATTTATCTGTATTTGGATTTAGACCACATAAAGGTTATAGTATTTATTATAAGCTTGATGGAATAGATAGTGATTTTGTATTATCAACTGACGATACTAACACAGTATCATATACAAATTTATCTGGTGGAAAGTATACTTTCCATGCATATGTTGTTGATGCGAATGGACAAAAGAGTAATCAAATAGATATATCATTTGTTAAAGAAGATCATTTATATGAAACAGTATGGTTCTGGGTTTTGATTGCTTTAGTTGGTTTATCAATAATTTTAGGTTTCAACTTCGGTTTATTGTATTTTAGAGAGAAAAAGACAGAAGAAAGAGAAAAAGAATTAAAAGGTATCACTATTGAATCTATTGAGGCAATTGCTCGTACAATCGATGCTAAGGATACATATACTAATGGTCACTCAATAAGAGTAGGTCATTTTTCTAGAATTATTGCTCAAGAATTGGGTATGACAGGTGATGACTTAGAGAACTTATATTATATTGCATTACTACATGATATTGGTAAGATTGGTATACCTGATGCTATATTAAATAAGCCAGGAAAACTTACTGATGAGGAATTTGCTATAATGAAGAGTCATACAACTAAGGGTGCTAAGATACTTGCTGATATTTCGACAATTCCAAATATTGTTGAGGGTGCTAAATATCACCATGAGAAATATGGTGGTGGTGGATATCCTGAAGGCTTGAAGGGCGAAGATATTCCATATGTTGCACGTATTATTTGTTGTGCAGACTGCTTCGATGCCATGGCAACAAGACGTGTATATAAAGATCCTTATCCAAAAGAGAAGATTATATCTGAATTTGAAAGATGTAAAGAAATTCAATTTGATCCAAATATGGCTGATGTTGTTATTAAATTAATTAAAGAAGGTAAGCTTAAAGCAGAAGCCGAAATAGAATTGAATGATAGATTGAATAAGAAAGAAGAAATTGTAAATGGTCAAAGTTAATGATGAAATGATAGATTTCGTTTTACCTGATAGCAATGGTAATAATGTATCTATTAGTGATTTTAGTGATAAGACAGTTATTGTATATTTTTATTCAAAGGATAATACATCAGGATGTACATGCCAAGCTTTAGAATATAAGAAATTATATAAAGAATTTACTGAATTAAATACTGTTGTAATTGGTATTTCTAAGGATAGCATTGAATCCCATAAAAAATTTATATCTAAAAATGAATTACCATTTATATTATTAAGTGATGTTAATAAAGATGTCATTAATAAATATGATGTATTTAAAGAAAAGAATATGTATGGTAAGAAAGTTATGGGTGTACTAAGAAGCTCATTTATAATTAGAGATGGTAAATACATAAAAGTTACATATAATACTAAATCTAATTTAGATGCGATAAATAATTTAGATTTTTTAAAGAATAATTAGATTAAAAAAGTAGGCATAGATGCAAATGCATAAATGCCTATTTTTTTAAATTTTAAGAATGAATTGAAATTAAAAATTATGGTAGTATAATTTATTTAAAAGGGAGGAAGTAAAAATTATATGAAAAAAATAAGAAGAATTTTAATTAGTTTAGCTTTAGTATTTGTAGCATTAATTACACTTGCTTCATGTTCTAAAGTATCTCAATCTTATGTAGATAAGGTTAATAAGGCAGCTGAAAAGGAAGAATATGTTACTTATGAGACTGCAAAAAAAGACATTGGTGATGAGTGTTTTGATTTGACTGTTTTAGGAAGTGGTGTTTTAGTTGCTGTTAAGGGCTACAAGAATGATATTACATGGGAACAATTAGATGAGAAGTTAGATAATCTTGATAAGGATACTAAGATTTCTTGTATAATTGTTGTTAGCGTATTAGGAAAGTGTACATCTGCAATTTATGTAACAGGAACTGCTTCTGAAGTTGAAGCTAAGATTGAAGCTGCTGTCGCAGGCAAATTATAAAAATATTAGTCTAAGATTAATTTCTTAGGCTTTTATTTTTATTGCATTGGTAGTATAATCTTCGTAAAGGAAGGAAGATAAGATTATATGAAAAAAATAAGAAGAATTTTAGTTGGTTTAGCTTTAGTATTTGTAGCATTAATTACACTTGCTTCATGTTCTAAAGTATCTCAATCTTATGCAGATAAGATTAATAAGGCTGCAGAGAATGGAGAAAATTATACTGTTGAGACAGTAAGAAGTGACTTAGGTGACGAGGCTATCGAAGTATTAGTATTAAATACTGGTGTTATCGCTGCTGTTAAGGGTTATAATAAGGATAATTATAAAGAAAAGCTAGACGCTGCTGACGAGAATACTAAGTTTGAATTTATCGTTATCACTTTCGTAGCTGGTAAGGCTACAGCTGCTGCTTATAATTCTGGTACAGCTGCACAAGTTAAAGCTGCTCTTGCTTCAAAGTAATTTAAAATAGAAACTCAACATTTGTTGGGTTTTTATTTTGTTTAAAAATTGGTATAATATTTGTGCATGTTTAGGAGGTGATTGTAGATGAATATTGCTGTTAAAGAATTAGTATATTTTTCATGTGGCAGTGGAGATTTAACTTTAGAATTTTTTTCAAATAGGGATGAAAATGAAGGCAAGAAGGCACATGAATATTTACAATCACAATATAATAAGAAATCTAAGAGTGAAGTATATATCAAGTACAATGTTAGTATTAATGGTAAAGAATATACATTGCATGGTTTTATTGATGGTGTATTAAATATAAAAAATAAGATTATTATTGAAGAGATTAAATCTACAACAAGTGATTTAGATTTAATTAATTTGGATTATCATAAGGAACATTTAGCTCAAGCTAAGATATATGCTTATTTATATGGAATGATTAATAATATGGATAAAGTTAATATTAGATTAACTTATATCGATATTTTAAGTTATGAAACAAAATCGTTTGATATGGAAGAGGATATCGATAAATTAGAGGATTTTGTTTTTAAGTCATTAGAAGATTATATCAGATTTTTGAATTTGTTAGAAGAATCTAAAATAAATAGAAAAAGAAGCATTGAAGATATTGAGTTCCCTTTTAAGAAGATGAGACGTGGACAAAGGGAGTTGATGAAGGCAGTTTATCAATGTATGAAGGATGAAGACATTTTATATGCTATTGCACCTACAGGTATTGGTAAGACTATGGCTACTATTTTTTCATCTTTGAAGTCACTTGAAGATATGGATAAATTGTTTTATTTGACTGCTAAGGGTAGTGGAAAGAATGCACCTATAGATGCGTTAAGGCTGCTTGAAGACAAGGGTTTAGAGATTAAAGCTATTGATATTGTTGCGAAAAGAAAGATATGTAATAGGAAAAGTCAAAATTGTAATCCTGAGGATTGTCCTTTTGCTAAGGGGTATTTTGATAGGCTTAAGAGTGCTACTATGGAGATATTTTCTAATTATAATATATATGATGAAGAAGTTATATCATTAGTTTCTAATAAGCATAATATATGTGCTTTTGAATTTAGTTTATATTTGTCTTATTTTTGTGATATTGTTATAGCTGATTATAATTATGTATTTGATCCACATGCACATTTGATTAGATATTTTGAGGATGATACGTATAAGCCTAAGGTTTTGGTTGATGAAGCACATAATTTAATATCTAGATCAAAAGAGATGTATTCAAGTTCGATATCATCTATGGATATTAGAATATTAAGAAAGAACACTAATGGTATTACACCATCTATAAGGAAAGAGTGCAATAAGGCAATAGAATTAATTGAAGGTTATAGAGATAAGGTTGTTGAGAAGGCTATTTATGTTAGTGATACTGCTGATAGCGAATTACATAATGCTTTATATTTGTTATTAAATAAGTGTGATGAGTTATTGGAAGAAAATAAGAATAATCATTCTTTTGATAAAGATTTAGTATTGGATAGTTATTTTAAGATATTAGATTTTACTAGAATATATGAATATTTTGGAAAGACTCATAGGTTAATTGCAAGTATATCAGATGATAATGTTGAGATTAGATACTTTTGTATGGATGCTTCGGAGTTATTGATGGATACTATTAAATATTCTATTCATGGAATTGTATTTTTTAGTGCAACGTTATATCCTATTGATTATCATGCTAATTTATTAACTCAATCAAATGGTAAATATTTAGAATTATTATCTCCATTTGATTCTAGTAATTTGGATATTATAATTAATAATAAGGTTTCAACAAAATATAATAATAGGAATAATACAGTTGATGATATAATAGAAGCGATTGAGATATTAACTAAGGCAAAGCCTGGTAATTATATTGTGTTTTTTCCTTCATATCAGTATTTAAATATGGTGGCTGATAATATTAATGATTGTGATTATGAATTAATAGTTCAGAATAATAGAATGAATGATATTGAAAGAAATGAAATAATTGATAAATTTAAGAATACTACTAATACAAAAGTTGGTATGTTTGTGATGGGTGGAGTTTTTTCTGAGGGTATTGATTTTATAGGAGATGCTTTATCTGGAGTTATTATTGTAGGTGTTGGGTTACCATTATTGTGTGATGAGAATAATCTATTAAAAGATTATTTTGATAGTATATACGAAAAAGGATTTGATTATGCTTATACATATCCTGGAATAACTAAGGTTATTCAAGCTGTTGGTAGAGTAATAAGAGATGAAAATGATAAGGGTATAGCAATACTTATGGATGAACGTTTTGGATATAATAGCTATTTTAATTTGTATCCACCACATTGGAAAAATGTACATTTAGTTAGTAATAGTTATGAATTAAAGAAAGAAATAGAGAGGTTTAAGAATGAAAAAATACAAAGAGATGACAATTGATGATTTGATTAGTAGGTTTTTAAAGGAACAAACTAATGAGAATTTTGCGGATTTAATTGATAGATTAATTAATGAAGAAGTTATTATTTTAGATAGAGGTTTAAATAGTGATTTAAAAAAATTAAATGATGAAGCTATAACACCACTTGTTATTACAGATAGTGAGAAGAAGAATTATATTCCTATTTTCACAAATGATGATCATATTGGTGGAGATTTAAAGAAGCTTACTAAGGTAAATCATTTATTTAAGGATTTATGTAATGATAGTGTAGTAGATAATAATTATATTGAGGGCTATGTATTAAATCCATTTAGTCATGGATTGAAGCTTCCTAAAGAAGTAATTAAGATTGTTATTAAATATAAAGAAGAGGATAAGTAATATGTTTTTAGATATTAATGTATACAATATTATTTATACTTCAGTATTTTTATTGGTATTTGTGATTTCTTATTTTGTTGTCTTGTGTAGTAATTTTGAGAAGTTATTTAAACAAGGTTATATTTGGGCTATTAGATTAGGACAAATATTATTGGCATTGGCTATTTCATATTTAGTAACATCTGGAATTATGTTACTAGTTAATTCAACACAATTCAGTATTAATTAAAAAAAGAAAGCTGTCAAGAAAAAATGCTTGACAGTGCTTTTTTATATGATATAATATCTATCGGTAATAATAAAGTAAAGGAGTGTATTATTTATGGTAAAGATTAGATTACAAAGATTTGGTGCACATAAGGCTCCAAAATATCGTATAGTTGCTGCTGACTCAAGATCACCTCGTGATGGTAAGTTCTTAGAAATTTTAGGTACTTACAATCCATTAACTGAGCCTGCTACAGTTTCTTTAGATGCTGACAAGGTTAAGGCATGGTTAGCAAACGGTGCTCAACCTACTGTTACAGTTAAGAATATCTTAAAGGCAAATAACATTATTGAAAAGTAAGAGGTATAGGAATGATAAAGTTTGAAGAGTTAATTGAAAACTTAATTCTTCCTTTAGTCGCATACCCTAATGATGTTGAAATTGTCAAAGTATCTGAATCTGAAGATAATTTAGAATTTAAGGTTCTAGTTAATCCTAATGATTTAGGTAGAGTAATTGGCAAAGGCGGAATAATTGCAAAGGCTATAAGAACAGTTCTTTATGCTGGAGCTTCTAAGGAAGGAAAAAAGATACATTTAGATATCGATAGTAAGGAGTAATTTATTACTCTTTTCTTTTTTGAAAAAGTAAAGGTGATTAAAATGAGGTAGTGATACCTCATTTTTTAGTAAAAAAAGTGCCATATAAAAAGCAAAAAAACAGGCTTGGCCTGTTAAATGCGCTTTTTTGTTTAGCTGTTAAGCTCTTTCAATGTTACCCTTCTTTAAAGCTCTAGCAGAAATCTTAACCTTCTTAACGTTTCCGTTTTCGTCCTTAATATGAACAGTTTGAAGATTAGCTTTCCAAGTACGTCTTGTAGCATTTAAAGCATGAGATCTTTTGTTACCAGTAACAGTTGATTTACCAGTAATATAACATCTTGCCATATTTAAATCCTCCTTGCCTTATTTTAATCGGCTTTCTTATTTTACTCTATGAGGTTTATTTATTCAAGTGTTTTTTAAAAAAAATTATAGGTTAGGGTTTCATATTACGAATAAATTTGACATCTAGACTAAAAAGTGATATATTTTGTATAAGTGATATTGTGTAGTGTCACTATATCATTAAAATGATATACGGGGTGAATATATTTAAAGAAATATATTATTCAGTAGTTTATTAGTTTGATTTTTATAACAATAGGGATTATCCCTTTCAATATATTTATGTTTTTAAACAAGGAGGATTACCATGAGTGTGGTTTCGATAGATGTAGCATTATTTAGAAAAATGGTAATAAATGGTGCTATCAATTTAAAAAATAATCATGCCGAAATAGATCAATTAAACGTATTCCCAGTACCTGATGGAGATACTGGTACAAATATGTCAATGACTGTTACATCAGGAATTAGAGAATTAGAGGCTTGTGAGTCAAGCTCTATTATTGATAATGCAAAGGTTTTATCACGTGGTGCCTTAATGGGCGCTAGAGGAAACTCAGGAGTTATTTTATCACAATTTTTTAGAGGAATGTATGTTGGCTTAAAAGAGTTACAACATAATTATTTGGATATTGAAGATTTTATGAGTTGTCTTGAAAGTGGCTGTAAGGTTGCTTATAAAGCAGTTATGACTCCAATTGAGGGTACTATTTTAACTGTAGTTAGAGTGGCTGCAGAAAAGACTAGAGAAAATATTAGTAAATATACAACAATAGATGAATTATTATCTGACTATGTAGGATATGCTAAAGAAGCACTTGATAGCACACCTACTTTGTTACCAGTATTAAAGGAAGCTGGAGTTGTTGACTCTGGTGGAGCTGGATTCTTAGCATTCGCTACTGGTATGGATATGGCATTAAGAGGTGAAATGCTAAATGCTATTTCCGATGAAGATAAGACTCAAGGTGTTGAAGGATTAAAATATTTCTACCAAGTAGAATTATTACTTGAATTAAAGAAGCCTGAAGCATTCGATGTAAAGGCATTAAATGGAGCTTTATCATTATTAGGTGATAAGGTAACTTTAACAAAGGAAGCTGAAGGATATAAAGTAGAGCTTAATACTGATAGACCTGGTAGAGCACTTGAAATTTGCCAAAAGAATGGTGAATTCATTGTGTTAAAAATCGAGAATCTAAAGGTAAAGAATAAGACTGCAGATACAACAGTTCAAACTGAAGAAATGAAGGATATGGGACTTGTTTCTGTATGCTTTGGAGAAGGAATTGTTGAAACATTTAGAGAACTTGGTGTTGATTATGTAATTGAAGGTGGACAAACAATGAATCCATCTACTGAATCATTTGTTGAAGCAATCAAGGCTGTTAATGCTAAGAATGTTATAATCATTCCTAATAATGGTAATGTTGTTATGGCTGCAAAGCAAGCAGCAACATTAGTAGAAGGAATCAATGTTGAGGTATTACCTGCTAAAACTATAGCTCAAGGATATGCATCATTAATCAACTATAATCCTGAAGGATCATTAGAAGAAAATGTTGAGGCAATGACTGAACAAATTAAGCATGTTGTTTCTGGTGAAATTACTTATTCTATTAGAGATACTGAAATTGGTGGAGTTGAAATCCATTCTGGTGATTTTATGGGTATTTCTAATGGTAATATTTTAGTATCTACTGCTAAGAAGGAAGATTGTCTTAATGAGTTATTATCAAGAATATTAAATGAAGATTCTGAAATTATTACTATCTTCTTAGGTAAGGATGTTACAGATGAAGAAAGAGATGTTCTTGAGGAAACTTGTTTGAAGTATAACCCTGATGTTGATGTTGAAGTAATTGAGGGTCAGCAAGATATTTATTCATATATTATTGCTGTTGAATAAGAATATTATGGGTTGGTTTTCCAACCCTTTTTTTGAGGTTAAATTATGTTAAAAATGCTTAATGGTGTAGGTGACAAAACTTTATATCAACTTAATAATAATGGAATCTATACTATTGAGGATTTGTTATTTTCTTTTCCTAAAAATTATTTGGTTTATAAGCATAGTCCTGAAAAACTGTTTGAAGGAAATGATTGTTATTTAGAAGGTATAGTTGACTCTAATGTAAGTATGTTTAAATATAAGAAAAACACTTTTGCTTTTTCATTTTATTTGAAATTTGATAATCTTAGAATAAAGATGGATATTTTTTCTAATATTTATGTTGGAATTAAAATAAAAAAAGGACAGTTTATTGGTGTCTATGGTAAATACCATAACACTAAAAAACAATTTAATATTAAGAAATTATTTATTGAAAATGTAGGGTTTAAGATTGAGACAGATTATAAATTAAAAGATATCTTAAATAGTAAAATGAGTAAGCTTATTGATAATGCATTAAAGTTGAAATTAGTTTTTAGTGAAACATTACCTGATGAGATAATAAAAAAATATAAATTGCTTGAGATAAATGATTATATTTATAAGTCACATTTTCCAAATAGTATTAATGATATGAATGAGGCTATAAGAAGAAGAAAATATGAGGAATTTTATTGGTATAGTATTTCTTTATCTTATATTAGAAATAAAAGAATAGTTATAGAAAAGAATAATAGAAATATTAATTTAGATTTAAAAAATGATTTTATCAATAATTTAAGTTTTGATTTGACTGTTGATCAAATTAAGGCAATAGATGATGTAATTTGTGATTTAAATAAGCCATTTCCTATGAATAGATTAATTGAGGGCGATGTTGGCTGTGGAAAAACTATTGTTGGTATAATTTCTGCTTTATTAATGACTAAGTCTAATTATCAAGTTGCTTGTTTAGCACCTACTGAAGTATTAGCTATTCAAGAATATAATGAATTTAAGAAATATTTAGATAAATATAACGTTAAAGTTGGTTTATTGACTTCTGGTGTTAAGAAAAAAGATGCGGAGCAAATATTAAGAGAAGTAGAATCTAATGCTATTGATATTTTGGTTGGCACACATTCTATTTTAAATGATAGAGTTAAGTTCAATAATTTAGGTTTGGCTATTATTGATGAGCAACATCGTTTTGGGGTTAATCAAAGATTAAGCTTAGTTAACAAATATGACAATGTTGATTCATTATTTTTTAGTGCAACTCCTATTCCTAGAACGCTAGGCTTGACATTTTTAAAGGATTTAGATGTGTCATCAATTAAAACTTTACCTAAAGGTAAAAAAGAAATTGTTACTAAGGTTTTACCTTTTAGTAAGCTAAATTCTTTATTTAAATCCATAAGTAACCATTTGGCTATGGGAGAAAAGGCATATGTTGTTGTTCCATTAATTGAAAATGATGAGAATAATTATATGGATGTTTATGAATGCGAAAAATTATTTAAGTCTAGGTTAGATAATATTAAAATTGGTGTATTACATGGTAAGATGAAGTCTTTAGAAAAGGATAAGATATTAAACGATTTTAGAGATGGTAATTATGATATTTTAATATCAACTACTGTTATAGAGGTTGGTGTAAATATTACTGATGCAACAATGATGATTATTATGAATGCTGAAAGATTTGGACTTGCTACATTACATCAGTTAAGAGGAAGAGTTGGACGTGGCACTTTAGATTCATATTGTATGTTAATATCTGATGATATTGATAATCCAAGACTAAAAGCATTAAGCGAGATAAGTGATGGATTCCAAATATCAGAAATTGATTTTAAACTTAGGGGTCCTGGCGATTATTTAGGTAGTGATCAATCTGGATATCAAAATTTGGAGTATGCAAGCTTTACTGAGGATTTAAAAATATTAAAGTGTGCAAAAAGTGATAGCGAAATAATGATTAGCAAGTATCTTGATGGTACAATAAAGAGTGAATTATTCGATAAAATAGTGAATGAGAGAAATGAATTAGATAAAATAAACTAGTTTTTTATCATATTAAATGATAAAATAAATATAATTTATGACTAGGAGTGATTGAAATGATTAAAATAGGTGTAGACGCTAATGGTGGAGATTTTGGAGTTGAGGCTACTGTTCCAGGTAGTATGATGGCTATCCAAAAATTTAAGGATATTGAAATTGTATTATTTGGTGATGAAGAAAAAATAAAGCCATTATTAACTAATAGTGAGCGTATTACAATTGTACATACAAAGGTTACTATGGATATGGGTGAGCATAATCCTGTTCACGCAGTAAGAACAATGAAGGATTCTTCACTTGATATGGTTATGTATGCATGTAAAAGAGGAGAAGTTGATTGTGTAGTAACATCAGGTCCTACTCAATGTGTTATTATGGCATCACATTTAATTGTAAGAAGATTACCACAAATGGATAGAGTGGCTTTATGTCCTATTATTCCTAACTATGATAAGAAAGCTAGATTAATATTAGATGTTGGCGCTAATGTAGAATTAAAGCCATATCATTTAGGACAATTTGCTATATTTGCAAGTGTAGCTGCTAAAAATGTATTAGGTATAAATAATCCTACAGTTGGCCTATTGAATATTGGATCTGAACCTGGTAAGGGAAGAGAATTTGAACAAGAGGCATATGATTATTTAAGTAATCTTAAGGATATTGATTTTAAGGGTAATGTTGAACCAAATCAAATTATTGATTGTCCTACTGATATAGTAGTTACAGATGGTTTTACTGGAAATATTGCAATAAAAACATTAGAGGGTACTGCTAAAACTATGGGTAGAATGCTAAAGGATGAGATTAAGTCATCTATTGGTGGAAAAATTGGTTACTTATTTATGAGAAAGAATATTAAGAGATTTGCTAAGAGAATGGATACTAAAGAAGTTGGTGGAGCTATGATATTTGGTGTATCTGCGCCTGTTGTTAAGGCTCATGGTAATTCTGATAGCTATGCATTTAGTAGTGCTATTCGTCAAGCAAGACTTATGGTTGAAAGTAATTTGATTGAAAAAGTAGTAAGTGCATTACCAAAAGAAGAGGTTAAAAATGAGTAGTTTTGAAGAATTAGAAGAAAAGATTGGCTATAAATTTAAGAATATTAATCTTTTAAGAGTTGCTTTGACACATTCATCTTATGGCAATGAACATGATTGTGATTATAATGAGAGAATGGAGTTTTTAGGAGATGCAGTACTTGAGCTTGCGATGAGCAAGCATCTTTATGATTCTATTCATTTTGATGAAGGAGTTTTAACTAAGACACGTGCTAAGGCAGTATGTGAGCCAGCACTTGATTTATATGCTTCTAAAATTGAATTCAATAAGTATTTGTTACTTGGTAAGGGAGAAGAACAAACTGGTGGAAGAAATAGAAGTGCCATTATAGCAGATGCACTAGAGGCTTTACTTGGAGCTGTATTTTTAGATGGTGGATTTAGCGAGGCTCAGGAACTAGTAGAGAGATTATTTATTCCTTATTTAAATGTTGTTTTAAAATTTAGAGACTATAAATCATTATTGCAAGAAAAGCTTCAAAGTGAAAAGCGTACAATAAGATATGAAATTGTTCGTGATGAGGGTCCTGCAAATGATAAGGAATTTGAAGCAGTTGTATACATGGATGAGATTTTGATGGGAAGAGGAATTGGAAAATCAAAGAAGGAAGCTCAACAAAATGCAGCAAAGGATGCCTTAGAAAAAGAAGCTAAAAATGTTCAGAGGTTTGCAAATGATTAAAAAATTATTTGAGATGGGATATTTTGATTATCAAGGTTTTATTTTAGGTAATCTTAAAAATTTATCATTAAGTACTACAGAGGCTTTGGTATTAATAAAGGTTATTGATAATTATAAAACAAGTAGTTCTTTTAATCCTGAGTCAATAAGAGAAAAAATGAATATTCGTAAGGATAGCTTTGATAATGCTTTAGCAAGTTTACTTGATAGAAAACTTTATGAAATATATTTAAGCTATGATAATGGTATAGCGTCAGAAGCAATATCTTTGGATGGATTTTTTGAGTCTGTAGAAAATATTTTAGATAATAAGCAGGTTTTTGATGAGGATGAAACACATTCAATTATTATGTTTGTTACTAAAGAATTTAACAGGAATTTATCATCAAATGAATTGGAAATATTAAAGTCTTTAATAAGTGATGATAGATATACAAAAAAAGATTTTTTGAATGCAGTAGATAAGATAAAAGAGAATAATAAAATATTAAATATTAGAAATCTATCTAATGAATTATCAAAAGGTAATGGAGTTACTAAAACTAAGAAGGAAACTCCAGAATATGTTAAGGATTTTATAAAGAGAATAAAATAATGAATAATAAAAGGGCGTTAGAAATAATTAATATTTTAAAAGAAATAATAGCTGATCCTAGGTGTGAACTTGATTATAATAATATATTCGAACTTGTTATAGCTACTGTATTATCTGCCCAAACTAAAGATAGTAGAGTAAATGAAGTTACTAAGGTATTATTTGATAAATATCCAACGCCAGCTTTATTATCATTGGCGTCTTTGAGTGATGTTATTAATATAATTTCACCTCTTGGATTAGCAAAGATGAAGGCTAGCAATATTATTAATTTATCAAAGGTATTAGTAGATGAATATAATTCAATTGTTCCTGATGATATAGAATCATTAATGAAGTTACCTGGAGTAGGTAGAAAAACTGCATCGGTAATTTTAGTTGAGGGTTTTAAGATTCCTGCAGTGCCTGTCGATACACATGTGTTAAGGGTTAGTAATAGGTTAGGCTTTTCAAAATCTAATAATACGATTGTTGTAGAAGGAGACATAAAGAAATTGTTGCCCAAGGATTTATGGATTGTTTCTCACCATTTATTTATCCATTTTGGAAGATATATATGTTTAAGTAAAAATCCAAAGTGTTTGGGTTGTAGACTTAAAAAATATTGTACGAACAAAGAAGATTAAATCTTCTTTTTTTCTATTATGATTTTATTTGTTTCAAAGAAATATAAAGGTTTAGAAATTAGTTTTATAGATATTAATAGATATAATGATGAAATAAAAAGAATAAAATCATATTCTTTGAAGTGCAGTTGTGGATGTAAAGGGAGTTTAATTAAATATGGAAAATATAAAAGAATAATTGATGATTATGTTATTTATATACAAAGAGTATATTGTAAAAATTGTGGTATTACTCATGCATTAATGCCTTCTTTTGTAATACCATATGAAAGGCAATCTGTTGGCTACGTATTTGAAATGTTAAGCTCTGGTAGCGATAATAAAGCTGATTATGAATTGAATAGATATAAAAGAATATATGATATATGGAAAGAAAGACTAGATGAGATTGGTTTTAATGTTAGTGATGATTTGAATAGGGTCATCACTTTTTGTGCTTGTTATTATAAAATGGGATTTTTACAAAATAGAATTAGGGTGAATAAAAAGAAAAAAATAGTCAAATATTATGTAATAAATTTACCAACATAGATTAAAAGATAAATAAAAAAATAGTCCTTATAATAGGACTTAATGAAAAAGAAATGAAAATTTTTGAATTTTGGTCAAAATTTTCCAAAAATATGTAAAAAATGGTACTCAAAACGGGCAGGAATTTTCGTTTTTGAGAAAGGAGTTTTTGTTTTTTGTTTGTCTTTTTCCAAAGTATAATATTAATATAAGGAGATATTGTGGAGGTAAATTATGAATGGAAATTTGAATGGTGAATTACGTGCTAGAACACTTAATAAAAAGGTTAAAGAGGAAAGATATGGAATTATTGGTGTTGAAATAAAGGCAAGAAGAATAAGTTTGTCTCAAACATTAGAAGCTTTAAGTGATAATGTTTGTTCACTTTCATATTTATGTAAAATCGAAAAGAATAAAATTGAGCCTAATAGGGCTTTTTTAAGAGAAATATGTAAAAGATTGGAATTATCTGAAGAAAAGGTGGATTATTTGTTTAAATTAAAGGAAATATTAATTAGTGTTGTTCATGCATATATTATTGGGGATATTAATTATATTAAAAAAAGATATGAGGAAGGTAAAGGACTTGAAAATTATCGTTTTAACATAATAAAACTAATATATTGTTTAGCTAAAAAGGATATTGAAGGAGCTGATATTGTTAATGTTAAATTAACACCATTATATTCAACTATGTCAGATTTTGATATTACAATTTATGCATTGTTTTCTGCAATATTATCTTTTTATAAAGGTGAATTTAGTAATGCATTAGATGATATAGAGTATTTGCCTGAATTTATGTTATTAAATGATGTTGAAGTATTAAGAGATGAATTAGTATTTAAAATCCATTATGTAATGAATATTCCTGATACACCAAGCTATTATGAAATAGTTAAGAATAAGTATTATGAATATAGTTATTATAATTATTTGGATTATGCTAAGTATTTGATTTCTTGTTATTATATTAAGAATAATTGTGAAAAATCATATGAGTTTATTATTAATACTATTAATGATGAAAAGATAAAATCATCTCTTGTTGGAATAAAATCATTTTTTGATAATAATGTATCTCATTTAATTGGAATTGATGATAAATTGTTAAATGATTTTGCTAAAACATTAAAATATATTTGTATAGATAATAATAAAGCTATCAGTATCATAGAGAATAATGAATGTAGTTATTTCAGAGAGGATTATGATTTTATTATATTAAGGTATTTAACATGCTTATCGTTGAAAGAAAAGGTGGATTATATTTTTAAAAATGGATTACCTTTAGCTATTGGTTATGAGGATGAATATTTAAAAAAGTATTTCATTAATGAAGTAGCAAGGATGCCAATAACTGCAAATAGAAATAGGTATATTGTGAAGGCATATTACATGGCATATTCTGGAATAATCGATCAATTTGATTTTGGAGATTATAGATATGATGAAGAAGACGATAGGTAGTATAATTCTTTTATTATTTATCTCGTTTATATTCTTTGGATATAAGGTTAATGCTGCATCAACTTGGAAATATGTATGGAATAATACAACTATTACTATTCCTGTAGGAGAATCATTTGATAAATATATGGATATGCCGGTTGCGACACTATATAGAGATGGATATCCTTTAAATGATGCAAATATTACATATAATACTGAAGGAGATTGGCTGTACTATTCAAAAAATGTTGATACAACGCACTGTGGAGTTTATAAGGTGTGGTACAAGTGTTTTGATAATAAATATATACCTGGTACTTGTACAGGATATAAGTGTTTGGTTACATTTTATGTTAAGGATTTAGAAGCTCCAAACCTTGAAATATTAGAAGATGAAGTAAGTATAAAAAGAGGATCAACATATGATTTTAAGAATAATGTTAGCTATAGTGATAATTATTCAAGTTTGGTTACTTTAGATTTTAGTAGTAGCTTTGACCCTAATATTTTAGGAACATATAAGGTAAATGTTAAAGCAACAGATGAGGGAGGAAATGTTACAACCAAATCATTCAATGTTAATGTATATGATGATTCTGTTCCTATTATTGAATGTAGTAAGGAAGGTGGAGATATTTATATTCCTGTTGGTGAGGAATATAATATCAAAGAATTTTTTAAGGCAACAGATTTATTTGATGGGGATATAAGTGGTAGATTAGAATTTCCAAGTATAGATTATAAGGTTGTAGGTGTTTTTCCATATGAGGTAACTGTTACTAATTCTAGTGGAAAGAAGGCATCATTTAACGCTACAGTACATATTGTTGATAATATGGAACCAGTTATTAATTTGACAGAGGAAAGTATAATTTTAGATTATAAGATTGATATTGATAATTTTGATTTTAAAAAATATATTAGTAAAATTGATGACAATCAAGGAATTGATTACAATAATTTGAAGATTAAAACAGATTTGAAAAATGAGGTTGGAAATTATAAGGTTTGGTATGAATATACAGATGGAGTATATGTAGTAAATAATGTATTAGATGTTAGCTTAATATCTCATGAAAGTCCAAAAATGACTATAG
Organism: Acholeplasmatales bacterium; assembly: GCA_017542485.1. GTDB lineage: Bacteria > Bacillota_I > Bacilli_A > Acholeplasmatales > Anaeroplasmataceae > Anaeroplasma. Next base: position 51,477 of record JAFXXC010000001.1, on the reverse strand, counting down.
AAAGTGTCGTATTAGATATAGATAGTTCACCTGATTTATATCAGTATGTTAGCATAACTGATGAAAGTGATAAAAATGTATATGACACATTATATATAGATGATAGTAATGTAATTTATGAGAAAGAAGGTATTTATTATGCTAATGCATATTGCATTAATTCTAGTGGATTATCTACTGAAAAAAGAATGAAAATAGTTGTCAAAGGAAATGATGTATTTAGTGAAGCTAATAAAGGTTTTTCCATAACAGCTATTGTTTTAGCATTTATGGTTGTAGGTCTTTTAATATTTATTATCAGTTATATTTTAATTACAAGAAAAGATAAGTTTTCTGAAAAGAAAAATGATTTAAATATTTAATGTGTTATTGTAAAATATATATGATATGATTTTTTCATATTCAGTTAAGTCTATTATTCTGGAGGTCTAATTTATGAAGGGATTTTTATACGGACAAACTGAATATAATTTACTTGGTAGCAGTAATAGATTAATCGATTATATAGATTATGCAAAAGAGTGTGGATTTGATTATGTAAGTATTACTGACAAAAATATGCATGGAGCGTATAAGTTTTATTCATACGCTAAGAAAAATAATATTAAGCCTATTATAGGATTAGAATATAGCTTTAATTTTGGTGATATAAAGAAATCTAAGTTATTATTGTATGCTAAAAATGATATAGGATATCATAATTTGATGAGGATTTCTACAAAGGTATTAGTTGAAAATATTGATGAATTAAAGGATATTAAGGAATATAAAGAAGGACTATATTTTATTTTTGTTTATAATGATTCTTTATTAGAAGAATTACTTCGAGGTAATGAGATTAATTTATTAAATGATGTTTTATTACAAATAAAGGAATTTAATGGTTATATTGGGTTTTCTAATACTAATTATCCTTTTAAGGAGGAGCTTAATAAGAGTATAGAGAATTACGCAATTAATTATGGTATAAAATGTATTCCTATTCATAGATGTAATTATTTAAAAAAAGAAGAATATAAGATATTTGAGACATTAAGAAAGATTGATGGTGAAGCATATACTGTAGGTGCTAATGATTTTTCTTTTAATGAAAATCCTTTGGAATCAAAAGAGTTAGATGAGATTGTTAATAGTATTGATTTATGTATTTATAATGAAAAACCTAAACTTCCAAAATTTCCATGTCCTAATGAAGAAAGTTCACATAATTATTTAAATCAATTATGTAATAAAGGATTAAGAAGAAGATTACAAATTAATAGGGTAGATGAATCTTTATATGATACTTATTTTAATAGATTAGAGTTTGAATTAAGTATTATAGCTAAAATGGGATATGAGGATTATTTTTTAGTTGTATGGGATTTTATTAAGTATTCTAAGAAGAATAATATTTTAGTTGGTCCTGGGCGTGGAAGTGCCGCTGGTAGTTTGGTTGCTTATTCGTTAGGTATTACTGAGGTTGATCCGTTAAAGTTTAATTTATTCTTTGAAAGATTTTTGAATCCTGAAAGAGTAACTATGCCTGATATTGATACAGATTTTCCTGATAATAGACGTGATGATGTAATCAATTATGTTAAAGAAAAATATGGAAAATTACATATTTGTAATATTACAACATTTGGAAGATTTAAGTTGAAATCATCTATTAAAGATTTAGCTAGGATATGTGATATTGATATTAGTAGAGCAAATAAAATAGTAGATATGGTTGAAAAATATGGGTTTGATTATTTGTTAGAAGAATATGAGAATACTGATAAAGAACTTTATGATTTTTTGGTTATCGCTAAAGGATTAGATAATTTACCTAGACATATATCGACTCACGCAGCTGGTATTATTTTATCTGATTTACCGCTTGATGGTATAATTCCGTTATCTTCTGGTATCAATGATTTATATCAATCACAGTTTGAGGCACATGACTTAGAAGAGATTGGATTACTTAAGATGGATTTTTTAGGATTAAGTAATTTGACTATGGTTAGTGGAATGATGGATGATTCTAATTTTAGTATCAATGATTTAAGAAACATTCCTCTTAACGATCCTAAAGTTTATAATATGTTATCAAAGGGTGATACTTTAGGTATTTTTCAATTGGAAAGTGAAGGTATTAGAAAAGTACTTATTAATTTAAAACCAAATTGTTTTATGGATTTGGTAGCGACATTAGCGTTATATAGACCTGGACCTATGGATAATATTCCTGATTTTATTAAGGGAAAGAACGAAGGTAATATTAAATATTTACATCCTGATTTAGAGCCTATATTAAAAGAAACATATGGAGTTATTGTTTATCAGGAACAAATAATGCAGATAGCTAGAAAGTTTGCTGGATTTACACTTGGAGAGGCTGATGGGTTAAGAAGAGCTATTTCTAAGAAGGATTCAAGTAAATTAGATAGCTTAAAGGATGATTTTATTAAAAGAAGTATAGAAAGTGGATATGATAAAGATACAGCCACATGCATCTATGATTTGATTTATAAATTTGCAAATTATGGATTTAATAAGTCACATAGTGTTGTTTATGCATATTTGGCTTATCAAATGGCTTATTTTAAGGCAAATTATTTTCCTGTATTTATGGGGAATATTTTAAATAATGTTATTTCATCTTCTAAGACTTTAGCAAGTTATATTAGGTATTCTAGATCACATGGCTTAGTTATACACAAGCCTAATATAAATGTATCATCTAAGAAATTTATGATAACTAAGGAAGGCTTATTTATTCCTTTTCCTGCAATATTATCAATTGGTGATGCTGTAAGTGATAGAATAATAGAAGAAAGAAAAAAGCCTTTTATTAGCTATGAGGATTTTAGAGAAAGAACTACTTTTTTAACTAGTGAGCAGATAACTGCGTTAATATTTTCTGGTGCTTTAGATATGTTTGGCAGAACTAAGAAGAGCATGAATGAGAATACAAACGATAGGGATTTAACATTTTCTAAATACATTAATATTAGAGAAAGTGATGAATATGATGAGACATATTTAAGAAAAATGGAATATAAGTATTTAGGAATGAATATTGTTTACAATTTATTTAAAAACAAAAAAGATATTGTATCTAAGCATAATTTAATACCTCTCAATAGAGTAAGAGTTGGTAGTAGAGTGAAAACTTTAGCTGTTTTTAATAGTATAAATAATAAAAATACTAAAAAGTCTCAGGAAAAGATGATTGTAGGTATGATGGGTGATGATATAGTAGATTATAAGTTTATTATATTTCCACAGGATTATGTTAAGATTAAATTAGATATTAAAGAAGATAGTTTATATGTTGTTTTTGGTATATTAAGAGAAAACGATAAAAAGGAAATTGAATTTATTGTTAATGATATACATGAAGCTTTATAGATACCACAGAAATGTGGTATTTATTTTTTAAAATTTGTTGACAAGAAAATAGTTTAATCATATAATATAGTTGAACAATTAATCAACTGTTTAATTGTAGGAGGTATTAATATGACAAAGATTATTAGATTTAAAGGTATTGATTGTGCTAATTGCGCAGCAAAAGTTGAAAAGAAATTAAATAAGATGAAAGGTGTTAATGCAACTATAAGCTTCGCAGCTGGAAAGATTATGTTTGAATTGGATGATGAAAGCTTATTTGAGGATGCAATTCAATTAATTAGAAAAGAAGAGCCTGATTTTGAGTATAGTTTATGAAAAACAAATTATTAATTACTAGATTAATAATATCAATAGTTATATGGGTTATTGCTATTATTATTCAGTATAGCTTAGAATATTCTATTACTGTAGAGATTATATATTTATCTTTATATATAGTAGCTTACGGTATTGCTGGATATGATATTGTATTTGGAGCAATAAGAAATATATTATCAGGTAATATGCTTGATGAGTATTTTCTTATGTCCATAGCGACTATTGGAGCTTTTTTTATTAGATTCTTTGGGGATATTGAGTATTTAGAGGCTGTCGCTGTAATGGTGTTTTTTCAGGTTGGTGAATTATTTCAGGCTATCGCTACTGAAAAGAGTCGTAAGGCTATACTTGAAACAATGGATTTAAAAGTAGAAGAATGTTTACTTGAGAATGGCGATATAAAGAATCCAAATGATGTTAATATTGGTGATGTTATTATTGTTAAGCCTGGTGAGGTTATACCGATTGATGGTGTTATGGTTACTGAGGGTACTGTTAATATGGCATCATTAACTGGAGAAGCATTAGATGTAGATATGTCTATTGGTGATGAGGTTTTAAGTGGTAGTATAAATACTACAACTCCTATTAAAATTAGAGTTAGTAAGAAATATGTAGATTCTACATCTAGTAAGATATTAGATATGGTTGAAAATGCGACTATGAAAAAGGCAAATAGTGAAAGATTCATCACTAAATTTGCTAGGGTGTATACACCTATTGTAGTTGGGTTTGCGTTAGTTTTAGGTGGTTTAGTACCACTTATTATTTGCTTAATTAATGGATTTGGTAATGCATCAAGTGTTTTTGGATCATATATTTATGCTGCATTAACATGTCTTGTTGTATCTTGTCCTTGTGCATTAGTTTTATCTGTACCACTTTCTTATTTTGCTGGTATAGGTGCCTGTGCTAGGAAAAAGGTTATAGTTAAAGGTGGAATTAGTATTGAGGAGTTAGCTAAATGCGATACTATTATTTTAGATAAAACTGGTACTTTAACTAAGGCTGAATTTGAGGTAACTAAGGTATATGGTGATGAGAATGAAATATTGAAAATAGCTAAGGGTTTAGAGATTAATTCTACACACCCACTTGCTAAAGCAATTAATAAGATAAATGTAGATTATTATTCTTTTGAGGTTAGTGAAACACCAGGATTTGGAATTGTTGGTTTTAAGGATAATATTAGATATATTTGTGGTAGTAAGAAATTGTTAGAAAAGCATAATATAGAACCTATCGATGTTGATTTGATAGGTAGTGTATTATATGTTGCAAAAGATGATTTATGTATAGGTGCAATTATATTAGAGGACATATTAAAAGATGAAGCTATTAGTGTAATAAAATCACTAGTAGATAGTGGTAAAAGAGTAGTTATGCTATCTGGTGATACAAAGCATAGCGTGGAATCTATTGCGAACAGATTAGGAATAAAGGAATATCATTATGGACTACTACCTAGTGATAAGGTTGAGATTGCTGAAAGAATTATTAAATCTAATGAGACTAAGAAGGTTATGTTTGTTGGAGATGGTATTAATGATGCCCCAGTATTAGCTATGAGTGATATTGGTGTATCTATGGGACAAATTGGTTCTGATTCAGCTCTTGAGGCAAGTGATGTAGTTGTTTTAAATGATAATTTGAATGCTATTCCTGTTATGATTAATGTTAGTAAGAAAACAAGAAGAATAGTCATTGAAAATATAGTTTTTATCATATTAGTTAAGGTGTTAATATTGCTATTAAGTGCTGTAGCAAGTATTGGTATTATTGAGGGATTTAAAATGCCAATGTGGGTCGCAATTTTTGGCGATGTAGGTGTGTGTATATTAGCTGTTTTGAATTCGATGAGAGCGTTAAAAGTTAAGTAAAAAATTTCGAAATTTTTTGAAAACATTATCATTAAAATTTTTGTATGTGTTTGATTTTGATTATGATATAATACAATTAACGAAAAGTCATTGATGGAGGATTATGTGAATATGGCTAAGAAAATTGTTTCAGATTTAAAGGTAAAAGACAAGAAAGTATTAATTCGTGTTGATTTCAACGTACCAATGAAGAATGGTGTTATTACTGATGATACACGTATTCGTGCTGCATTACCTACAATTCAGTATGTTATCGATAATGGAGGAAAGGCAATCGTATTTTCACATTTAGGACGTGTTAAATGTGCTGATGATGTTAAGAAAAATGACATCGCTCCTGTAGCTAAGAGATTAGAAGAATTAATTAACAAACCAGTAAAGTTTGTTAATGCAACTCGTGGTAAGGAATTAGAAGATGCTGCTAAAGAATTAAAGAGTGGCGAAATTTTAATGTTCCAAAATACTAGATATGAGGATTATGATGCCGCTTTAGATAAGGAAACTAAGAAAGAATCAAAGAATGATCCTGAATTAGGTAAGTATTGGGCATCTTTAGGCGATGTATTTGTTAATGATGCATTTGGTACAGCTCATAGAGCAGCTGCTTCAAATGTTGGTATTGCATCTAATGTTAGTGAAACTGCAGCTGGTTTCTTACTAGAAAAGGAAATTAAGTTTATTGGTGGTGCAGTTGATAATCCAGTTAGACCATATGTTGCAATCTTAGGTGGATCTAAGGTTAGTGATAAGATTGGTGTAATTGAAGCATTATTAGAAAAGGCAGATAAGGTTTTAGTTGGTGGTGCAATGATGTTCACTTTCTTAAAGGCTGAAGGATATAATGTTGGTGCTTCTCGTTGTGAGGAACAAGAATTTGTAGATTTAGCAAAGAATTTATTAGCTAAGGCAAATGGTAAGATTGTATTACCAGTTGATGCTATGGTTAATAAGGCTTTTGAAGATACTAAGGGTACAGCTAAGGCTGTTGATGGTTTTGCTGCTGATGATATGGGATTAGATATCGGACCTAAGACATTAGAAGTATTTGCTAAGGAATTAGCTGGTGCTAAGACTGTAGTATGGAATGGACCTATGGGTGTATTCGAAATGAAGAATTATGCTGCTGGTACAGTTGGTGTTTGTGACTTATTAGCTAAATTAACTAAGGAAGGCGCATCTACTATTATCGGTGGTGGTGATAGTGCTGCAGCTGCAGAACAATTAGGATATGCTTCTAAGGTATCTCATATTTCAACTGGTGGTGGTGCATCACTTGAGTATCTTGAGGGCAAAGAATTACCTGGTATTAAATGTGTTGATGACAAGTAATTATTAATTTTTTGGAGGAGAAATTATTATGGAGAAGACAATCGTTGTAAAAAGTACAGTAGGATTACATGCAAGCTTAGCTGCTAAGGTTGTTCAAGCTGCTAGTAAATATTCAGTAGATATTAACCTACATTACCATGATAAGGTTGTTGATGTTAAATCAATCTTAGGATTAATGTCTTTGGCTATTCCTAGTGGCGAGAATGTTGTAATTGAGGCAAAGGGTGACCAAGCTGAAATTGCTATCGCAGATATCGCTACAATCCTAGAAAAATAATTAAGAAAAGAGGACATATTAATGAGAAAACCAATTCTAGCTGGAAACTGGAAGATGAACAAGACAAGGGATGAGGCAATTCATTTCCTATTGAGCGTTGAGCCTAATCTTCCTAAGGATGGAGTGGAGGCAGTTATTTGTGCCCCTGCCATTATTCTTCGTGATTTGGTAAAGCGTTCTGAGGTTATTCATGTAGGTGCTCAAAACATGAATGAAAATGTTAGTGGTGCCTATACAGGTGAAATATCTCCAGTTATGTTAAAAGATACTAAGGTAGAATATGTTATATTAGGCCATAGTGAAAGAAGAGCTTATTATAATGAAACAGACGAGAAAATCAATTTAAAGATTGCTCGTGCATTAGAATATGAGCTTAAGCCAATCGTATGTGTTGGTGAAGTATTAGCTGAAAGAGAAAATGGTACAACTAATAAGGTATTAAAAACTCAAATTGAAGGTGCTTTTAAGGATATCGTTATTTCAAATCCTGATAATATCGTTATAGCTTATGAACCAGTTTGGGCTATTGGTACTGGTAAGAGTGCGACATCAGCTCAAGCAGAAGATGCTTGTAAATATATTAGAGAATTATTAGCTAATTTATATGGCGCTGAGGTTTCTGATAAGATTCGTATTTTATATGGTGGTTCAGTTAATACAAAGAATATTGATGAATTAATGAGTATGCCAAATATTGATGGTGGTTTAGTTGGTGGTGCATCATTAAAAGAAGCCGACTTCATCACATTATGTAAAGGCTGCGTAAAGTAATTAAAAAAAGTTTAAAAGGGAAGTTCTTTCCCTTTTTACTTTGGTTGAAAGATTTATGTAAAAATAGTATAATTGTTATGGTTTATTGGAGTGATATTTATGATTAAATTAATTTCTAAAAGTCCTTTAGAAACAATAGAAATTGGTAAAAGAATTGGTAAAGTATTAAATAAAGGTGATGTTGTTTTATTAGATGGTGATTTATCTGCAGGTAAAACTACATTAACTAAGGGTATTGGTGAAGCTTTAGGTGTAAAGAAAGTAATTAATTCACCAACATTTACTATTGTAAAGGATTATAAGGGAGATATTAGGTTATATCATTTAGATTTGTATAGACTTGATGGAATCAATAATGATTTTGATTTAGAAGAATATATTGAATCTGATGGTGTATGTGTTATTGAGTGGCCTAATCAAGTGTCTGAATTAATACCTAATGATTATTTAAAGGTTGAATTAAAAAGATTAGATGAGGATGAAAGAGAAATTAGTATTATAGGTATCGGTAGATATAAAAATTATGAGGAGGCAATATAATGTATTCATTGTTACTTGATTCATCAACTAAAATTTTATATATTGCTTTACTTAAGAATAACAAGTTAGTTGAAGATATTTATATTGAAGGGGCTAATGATCATGCTAAAAATATAGTTTGTAAGGTTGATGAGCTTTTAAATAAATATAATTTAACTACACATGATTTAACTGAGGTCCTATGTGGTTATGGTCCTGGTTCATATACTGGTGTTAGAATGGCTGTAACTGTAGCTAAAATGATTAGTGTATTTATGAATATTCCACTATATACAATATCTACATTAAAGTTAATGGCATCAGGTTCAAGTGGTAAAGTATTAGCTTTAATTGATGCTAGACGTGGTAATTCTTTTGGAATGATATTTGATATGGATAAAAACGAATATGTTGTTAATGAGGGAATGTATTCAACAGTAGAGTTAAAAGAAAAAGAATATGATTCTATAGTATGTGAGACAAATTTTAAGGTTAATCCTGAATATTGTTTAAATAATAAAGAAAAGGTTGATAATCCTGATTTATTAATTCCTAATTATTTAAGAGAGACAGAAGCGGAGAGAAATCTAAATGATTAGGCGTATTGATTATTGTGATATTGATGAGCTTATAAAGTTGGAAAATGAGACAATAGGTACTACACTTGGAAAAGAAATGTTTGATTTAGCTGTTAGAAGCGAGATTGCTTATTATTATGTTTATGTAGAGAATAATAAGATATTGGGATATATTTCTACATCATTTGATGGTATTTCTATTGAAGTATTGAATTTTTGTGTTTATAAGGAATATCAAGGAAAAGGTATTGGTACTAAATTATTATGTCATGTATTAGATGAATTATATAGTAAGGGTGCTAATAATTCTATATTAGAGGTTAGAGAATCTAATAATAGGGCTATAGGATTATATAGTAAGGTTGGATATAAGAAAATCCATATTAGAAAGAATTATTATTCTGATATGGAAGATGCTATTGTGATGCAAAAATTATTTTGTGATTATAATGATTTATATCAAAGCTATATGGAAAGAGTATCTAAGATAGATAGAAATGATTATTATATTTCATATAGAAATGATAATTATAGAATTAAATATGATTATAATAAATATGAAATAATTAAATATGATAATTTAGATAAAGTATTAAAGAAAATAAGAAAAGATAATGATAGGACATTCCTTGAGATTGAAACATCTAAAAGATGCAATGATTATTTTATAGATATGATTGAAGCATATTCGATATCAATGCATAGTAATATTAATAATATTAAATTAAACAATAATATTGGAAAAGTTGTAGAATATTCTAGCATTAATAAGGAAGATTATCTTAAATTTAATTATGAAGAAGATTTAAGATATGATGAAGCATATGCTAAAGAAAATGGTGTTTTTAAAGTTAATAATATAGAAAAGTTTAATAATAAATATAAAAGTTATTTAATATATGATAATGATAAATTAGTTGGAATAGTTGATTGTTATATATTTTTAGATGGAGTATTTATTGAGAATTTTGTTATTTTAAAGGAATATAGAAATAAAGGGTATGGAAGTAGTCTATTTATGGGTATGGTAAATGGATTAAAGCGTATAGGTGTATTTGATTTATTCTTAGACGCTGATGGATTCGATACTGTAAAGGATATGTATAAGAAATGGGGATTTAGTGTAATAGGTGAATATTACACTTATCATAAGGATTTGTAGTATGGATAAGACAAACGCAATGAGAATTCTTGATAGTAAGAAAATTAAATACAATACATATGAATATCCACATGAGGATGGTATAGCAGTTGATGGTGAGACTGTTGCGAAATTATTAGGACAAAATCCAGAGATGGTTTTTAAGACATTAGTATTAGTAGGCAGCGATAAGAAGAATTATGTGGCTGTAGTACCAGTATTAGCTGAACTTGATTTAAAAAAGTGTGCTAAAGAATTTAATGTTAAGTCACTAGAGATGATTCATGTGAAGGATATTAATCAAATTACTGGATATATTAGGGGTGGATGTTCACCTATAGGAATGAAGAAGGTATTTCCTACTATAGTAGATGAAAGTGCACTATCTTTCGATAAAATTGTTTTTTCAGGCGGAAAAATAGGATTACAAATAGAAATGAATCCTAATGATTTATGTAAGGTTATTAGAGTGGGATTTAAGAATATAGTGAGGTAGAATATGTTAGTTTTAGGAGTTGAATCAAGTTGTGATGAGACTTCTGTATCCGTTGTTAGAGATGGAAAGGAAGTTTTATCTAATGTTATTAATTCACAAATTAAAATTCATGAGAAATTTGGTGGTGTAGTGCCTGAAGTTGCTTCACGTCATCATGTATATCAAATTACTTTAGTATTTATGGAAGCTATTAAGGAAGCTAATGTAAAGCCTGAGGATATCGATTTAGTTGCGGTAACAATGGGTCCTGGATTAATTGGCTCTCTTTTAGTTGGAGTAAATGCTGCTAAAACTTTTGCTATGATGTACAATAAAAAATTAATTGCAGTACATCATTTAGCTGGACATATTTACGCTAATGCGATTGAACATGAGATGAAATTTCCACTTGTTGCATTATTAGTTTCTGGTGGTAATACAGAATTAATATATATGAAGGATCATTTTGATTTTGAAATTGTAGGAGAAACATTAGATGATGCAGTAGGAGAGGCTTATGATAAGGTTGCTCGTGTTGTAGGATTGCCATATCCTGGTGGACCACATGTAGATAGACTCGCACATTTAGGACATGATACATATCATTTACCTAGAGTATATTTAGATGATGGAAGCTATAATTTCTCTTTTTCTGGATTAAAAAGTGCTGTTATTAATTTAAACCATAATGCTAATCAACGTGGAGAAAAAATTGATGTTAACAACTTATGTGCATCATTCCAAGATAGTGTTACTGAGGTATTAGTTAGAAAAACATTAAAGCTTGCAAAAGAGCGTGGTGTTAATAATATTATAGTTGCTGGTGGTGTATCAGCTAATCGTGGATTAAAAGAAAGATTTATGGCTGAAGGAGAAGGCTTTAATATTGCTATTCCATCAATAAAATATTGTACAGATAATGCAGCTATGATAGCTGTGGCTGGATACTATCAACATAAGGTATTTCCTAATGAATATGCAGATTTAAGTTTAAATGCTATTGCATCATTAGAGCTTGAAGATAGATATATAAAGTAAGAAAAAGGACTATTCAATTTTGAATAGTCCAATTTTTTTACTTCTTTAAAATAACTTTTGTTAATTCTACTGGATCCATAATTTTATCGCCCTTGTATACTCTCATATTACCAGATGCGATTTCATCAATTAGGATTACTTCATTGTTGTTATAACCAAATTCAAATTTAATATCCCATAAATCTAAACCCATAGTTTTTAAGTCATCAGCGACAACCTTAGTAATTCTTAATGTTTGTTCTTTAATAGAATCATACATTTCAGCTGTCATAATACCTAAAGTTACTAAACCATCTTTTGTTACTAGTGGGTCACCTAATGCATCATTTTTAAATGTACATTCAACATATCCACCATCAATTTTTGTTCCGTTTTTAATATACTCACCATAACGTTTAATAAATGAGCCTGTAGCTACTAATCTACATACAACCTCTAAACCATGGCCGAATACTTTAGCTGGTAATACTTCCATAGTTGCTTTTTCAACATTTGCGCTAACATAGTGAGTTTTAATGCCAGCCTTTTTTAATAATTCAAAAAAATGAATAGATGTTTCAAGATTTGATCTACCGATGCCTTCAATCTTTAAACCAACTTGATTCTCACCTGGATCGAAAACACCATCTTTACCAGTACAATCATCCTTGAATTCTAATAATACGTTACCATTTTCTAATTGGTAAACATCTTTTGTTTTACCTTGATAAATTTTTTTCATCTTATACCCCCTAATACATAGATATTATATCATAATAATTAATAATTATTAGCATAAATAATAAATTGTTTATATAATCTTATATTCGTAATATAAATTATAAAAGAAGGAGAATAATATAAGATTATGAATTATAAAGATATGCCTTACTATAAGGAAAAAAGTGGTAAATTAAGAATAAAGAAATCATATAAAGGATATATTATTTCATATTTAGTTACTTCTAATTTGGAGGATGCTTATGAAGTATATAAAAGAAAGATAGAAGCGATTGATAAAATTTTATTAGAAGAGATGAAAGGTAATTATAAAGATAGAAGAAGATTATCACTTGATAATTTATTTATTTTGTATTTGGATGAATTAGAATTTGAAATAAAAGAATCAAGCATATCAAAAAAAGAAAGTACATTCAGATGTCATTTAAAGGATTATAAAAAAATCAGATGCTATGAGTGGAACAATAATCTATTAAAAAAGATTAACCTTGAATTAAAAAGAAAATATCATATGAATTCTAATATACATTATAGAACAGCTATTTTATTAAGGGATATATTAAAATATGCTAAAAAATATGAATATGTATCAGGACTTTTAAATTTGGATTTAATTGATATTCCAAAAAGACATTATGAAAGATCAAGTCGTGTAGAGAATTGTTATTTAACATATGAACAATTTAATGAAATAGTATCTAGTAGCAATTATTTAAACAAAAAGGATTATGAACATATTATTTTTTATATTCAATTTTTATACTATACAGGTATGAGAATAAATGAAGCAAGGGCAATTAAAAGAAGTGATATAAAGGTTGAAAGAACAAATGGAAATGTTTATTTAAATTATATTTTAGTTGAAAGACAAATGGTTGATGCTAAAGCTACAATTTTAGAAAGACTGAAAAGTGATAATCCTAAAAGAAAGGTTTATATAAAGAGTGAAGTAAAATGTATAATTGATAGCTTTTGCGATAAATATAATATCATTGGAGATGACTATATATTCGATTACATGAAGTGTGGAGTGCCATTAATTAGGCAAAAACTATCTTATGAAATGAAGGATATGATAAAGAATTTAAAAGAAAATAAACTAATTGGTAATGATATATGTGATACTTTATCACCTCACGGATTAAGATATTCAAATACTGAATATTTAATCAAAATAATAGGTGTAGATTTGCAAACGGCTGCTAAAATTCAAGGACATAGTGTACAAGTAATGCTTGATATTTATACTAGAATAAATAAAAATGATTTGAGTATAGCTTTTGGTAAAAAGTATTAATACTTTTTGCCAAGTATTTTATTTTATTCTTAAAAGTGCTATACTTATTGGTAGGAGTGATGGATTTATGATATTTGATGATTTACAAAAAGCAAACATTGAGACACTTAAGTCTCATGATAAGGTAGCACATGAGGTTATATCTTTAGTATTTGGTAGAGCTAAAAATACAGCTATTGATAAAGGATACCCTGATAGAAAGCTTCCTGATAATGAATGCTTACAGCTAATTCAAAAATTTATTAAAGAATTAGAAGAAGAAAAGATTAATTTTGAAAAGGCAGGTAGAGCTGAGACTGTTGAGAAGCTTGCAGCACAACAAAAGCTATTAGAGGCATACTTACCTAAGCAAATGACAGAAGATGAAATTAAAGCAGAAATTGCTAAATTAGATGATAAGTCAATTCCTTCTGTAATGAAGCATTTTAAAGCTAATTTCCAAGGTAAATGTGATATGGGATTAGTATCTAAGCTAGCTAAAGAATTTAATTAAGGGGCATATTTATGGATAAAGTAGAGATTGTCGCAAGTGACAACCTTTCTCTTAAAGCATTCTATTCTAAGGCTGAAAAGCCTAAAGCATTAATAGTAATGGTTCATGGCATGTGTGAACATAAGGAAAGATATATTCCTTTAATTGAGAGATTAAATCAAAATAATTTTAATGTTATTATTGCAGATTTAAGAGGACATGGTGAAAGTATTAATGATGAATACCAATTAGGTAGAATTGCAAATATTGATACAATGGTAGATGATACAAATAGAGTATTAGAATATGGTAAAAAGCATAATCCTAATCTGCCTGTTTTTATGTATGCCCATTCTATGGGAACATTAATTGCTCGTATGTACATTAGAAAATATTCTAATTCGATTGATAAGCTTATTTTATCTGGTACAGTCGCTTATAAAACTGGCTGCTATTTAGGTGTAATGGCTGCTAAATTAAAATCAATTGGAAAAGGTAAATATAAATATTCTAAATTATTATTTGCTATGAGTAATGATGGTTCTACTAAGGAAGATTTTTCTTGGTTAAGCTATAATAAAGAAAATATTGAAAGATATATTAATGATCCTTTATGTAATTTTAAATTTACTAATTTTTCTAATTATGTATTATTTAAAATGACACATAACCTTCATAAACATAAAAAGAATTTAGGCTTGAATACTAATTTAAAAATAATAAGTATATCAGGATCTGATGATAGAACAACTAATGGAACAAAAGGTGTAAAGGATTCAATTAAGCATTTAATACTTGATGGATTTAATAATCTATCATATAAAGAATATCCTAATATGAAACATGAAATAAACATGGAAGATAATAGGGAAGATGTATTTAATGACATTGTTAAATTTTTTGAGGCTTAAATTATGCATTGTGAAAAATGTGGTACTGAGTTAATACCTAAATTTTTAGAATATGAGGGTATGATTCCATTTTGTACAAAATGTAATGAATACCGCTTTAATATGTTTAATTCTGCTGTTAGTGTATTAGTTTTTAATCCTGAGAAAACTAAGATATTACTTATTAAACAATATCATACAGATTTTTATCGACTTGTCGCTGGATATGTAAATAAGGGAGAGTCTTTAGAAGAATGCTTGTATAGAGAAATGGGAGAAGAAATAGGAAGAATCCCTAATCATGTAGAATTTAATAAGAGTAAGTATTTTGATAAATCAAATACTTTAATATCAAATTTTGCAGTAACACTAACAAGTGAAGAAATATTTCCTAATTATGAAGTTGATTCATATGAATGGATAGAAATTGATAAAGCACTTGAAGCGATAAGAGAAAAACCATTTACAAGAGATTTATTGATGAGTTATTTGAATAAGAAAAAATAGAAGTTGTTTCGAACTTCTATTTTTTTATGGATTTATTTATTATTTCAATTAATTTATTTATTCCTTCATTAATATCATTAATATCAATGCCAGAATAGCCAATAACTATTCTATTATCTTTTCTTTTATCCAAGTAATAATCATCCATTAATGAGATATCTATTGAATTATCATTACATAATTTTTTAAACAATTGTTTATCTAGATTGATTATAGTTATTATTAATGATAGATATGAATTTTGGTAATCTATTGATATGTAATCATATTTTTCTAGAATACTTATTATTAATTCTCTTTTTTGTTTATATAAATACTTTGTTTTATTTAAATGTCTTGAATAGGCACCACTTGATATATATTCAGCTAATATTAATTGATCTAGTGTAGATACTGTAGTTGAATAAAATGAATATTTATTATAATAATCGTTATATAATTTATCAGGTAATATCATATAGCTGATTCTTAATGCTGGTGATATTGTCCTTGAATAAGTTGATAATAAAATTGTATTATCTTTAGCTAATTCTATTAATGATATTGATTGATTTGATAGATATTTGAATTCTGAATCAAAATCATCTTCAATAATGTATTTATTATTTTTAGCCCATTTAGCTAATTCTAATTTTCTTTTCATGGAAGTTTTAATTCCTGTTGGGAATTGATTAGAAGGAGTAATATATAATGCATCTACATCATCATTTATTATTATTCCATCATTATCCAAGTTACATAAGACAGCCTCTTTGTTGTTATTATTTAGTATTTTGTATATTTTATCATAACCAGGGTTTTCTATTCCGATTCTATTTATGTTTAACATATTTATTAAAATCGTTAATAAATATTCTATTCCACTACCAATTATTATATTTCTAGGATTTATTTTTATTCCTTTGTTTTCATATAGATAATTAGCTATTGTTTTTCTTAATTTTATATTTCCAAAGTTATCAGATTTTATTAAGATGTTATCATTATAAATAATATTTTTGCATATTTTATTCCATGTATAATATGGAAAAATAGAAGAATCTATGTTCTTAGTAGAAAAATCATATTTACATTTTTTGATGTTTGATTCTAATGAATCTATTGTATCGTCTTTAGATATAGAAATATCGTATTTTGATACATAATAACCTTTTTTGGGAATTGATATAATTAACTCTTCGTCAAGTAATAGATTATAAGCTTCTATAACTGTATTTAGGCTTATTCCTAAATAAGTAGATAATACTCTTTTAGAAGGAAGTTTTTCATTTGGAGTTAATGTTTTGTTCAAGATTAATCCTTTTATGTAATTATATAATTCCATATAAATTGGAGTTTTATTTGTAAATTCTACATTAAATTTAATCATAATTCACCTGGTACCAAAAAAAATATGTAAACTGATACTAAAAAAGGGCTCAGTTTAGTTATATTATATACGTGTATTTATTATTTTACAAGGGTGGGATTAATATGAATGATAAACAACAATTATTACTTAAAAAGGTAATTATAGTAGCAATGCTTACTGCATTATGTTGTGCAGCAACATTTATCCAGGTAAAAATGCCTACAGGTGATATGGTGCATTTAGGCAATTTCGTTATGATTATGGCAGCTTTATTACTAGGTGGTATTGAAGGTGGAATAATAGGTAGCTTTGGTATGGGACTATATGATTTAATATTTTATACATCAAAGCCATCTACTATTATAAGAACATTCTTATTAAAGTTTTTAATAGGATTCATTGTTGGATATGTATTTAGATTGATTTTAAGAAAGAAATCAAATACTACTCATCTATTAATAGGTGCAACATCATTCTTTTTAGTATTATTTGGAGTATCATTAGGACTATTTATAATTGGAGATAAAACTAATTTTGCATTTTCAACAGGTTTATTATCTAAAGTAGATAATTTCTTTGGATCAGGTAAGGCTGTTAATGTTTCACTTTATATTCCTATCTTTTCTGCAATATTCGCCATAGGTATGGGAATAGCGATAATATTCCAAAGAAAGCTATCTCATAGATCAAAGGCTGCGTTATTTGCGATAACATTAGCAGTACTTGTTAATATTTTAGGTGAATTTATTTTAAGATGGTTATTAGAAGGAATAATGGTATCAGATTTTAATACCTCAATTATTATAGCAACATCTAAGATACCAGGATCATTAATAACAGGATTTATTAGTGTATTCTTGGCTGCTTTAATATATGAGCCTGTTTATAGAGGTGTTAAGAATCTTGATGTATTTAAAGATAATACAAGTTCATATGATGAAGAAGAAACAACTGAGCTTGATGATGTAAATAGTAAAAGTACAGTAAGCCATAATATTAATTAGTTTTATCTTGTGATATACTATTTGTGGTGGTAGTATGTTAAGACTTGTATTAATAACAAAAAATAATATTGATGATGCAATAGTTATTCAGAATAAAATATTTCCAGAATATAATGGAAAGAATAATTATTTGGATTCTTTAAAACCAAAATCTAAATTAAAATTTTATATGATATACGATGATGATATTTGTGTTGGTATAACAGGAATATATTCATATAATAATGATAATGAAAATGCATGGTTAGGATTCTTTGGTATAAAAGAAGAATATAGATATAAAGGCTATGGCTATAAGTCATTATTATTAACAGAAGAATATGCTAAAAATCTTGGATTCAAGTACATGAGATTATTTACTGATAAAGAAGGAAATGATTATGCCATTGAGTTTTATAAAAGAAATGGTTATATATTTGAAGATTATGATTGTGATTTAGAGAAATTAAAAAACGAATTTAATGTAGTGATTGGATCTAAATCTTTAACGAATGATAAAGTTACTTTATGGAATAATAGATTTATAAATCTAACAAAACAAACTAAAAAGCAAATGTATTAAAAAAAGCGACTTCAGTGAAGTCGTTTTTTAAGCTATATAAAAAGGAAAGTGTCCCCCTTTTACAAGGAACACAGAAAAAAAGAATTGAAAATTTTGGAAACTTTTTAATAAAGGCTTGCGTCGTTTCCTTAACGCAGTTTTAGTATAACAAATATAAAATAAAATAAAAGTATAATATCGCTTTCATAATTTTTATGAAAACATTTACATCTATTTTCATAAAAAAAATCAGCCGAAGCTGATTAATTTTCTATGATATTTTCTAGATTGTTTTGATTTTCTTCTGGTTGATTATTATTCTCTAATTCGTCTAATTCATCCCATGAAGGATCATCTTTTTCAATCTTAGATAATTCAATACCACGTTTTGATTTTTTCATATATAGATTAATAAAGAATCCAGAAGCGAAGACTAATATTGTTACTAACCATCCTGCAATTATTTCCGCAGCTAAGTTATAACTTGTATCATATCTAAATCCATTCTTTATTAAAATAACTATTTGCCAAACTAGTAAGAATGATAATGCAAGTGGTGCTAAGAATTTAACTGATGTTTCAAACCACCATCTTGGCATTTTAAACTTATTGGTATTTTTGTTGATTTCTTTTAATACTTTTTTAGGCTTGAAGAACCAACCAATTAAAATTGTTTCTAATAATCCAATTATTATTAATGTATATTGATTTGTCCAGTTATCTACTATATCAACATAACCAACACCAGCACCTGTTATATATACAATTGAAATAAACGCTGCTATAATCGCAATAATAAGTGTTGTTTTTCTTTTTGGTGTTTTAAATTTGTCAGAAACAGAAGTAGCAATTCCTTCTAATATTGAGAATGCTGAATCTATAGCTAAAGTACATAACATAAAATAGAATACAAAACCAAATATTGCATTAAATACACCAATAGAAGTTAAATTTACGATAGCTGTAGGATAAATAATAAACGCAGTTGCTATACCTGATGCGCTCATATCTCCAACAGTTTGACCTGTTTGATACATTGTAGTAAATAATACAATACCAGATAAAACAGAAATTGCTAAATCACTAAATGCTATAATAATAGAATCAACAGCTATATTAGAATCATCCTTTAAATAAGAACCATATGCATACATAATTGCCATCATTATTGATAAACTATAGAATGATTGTCCCATAGCGTTAACCCATAATTCTACATCACCAAATTCGCTCCATTTAGGAACAAATAATTGAGATAATGCTTCACCTAAATATGGATTATTAATAAATCCTTTAACAGCTAGTATAAGAAGCATTATTATTGGTAAAAACACTGTATATTTAACTACTTTTCCAACTTGTGAAGCACCATTTCTAATACAACCATAAATGAAGCCCCAAGCAATAATAACACAAATAAATAATAATATTTTGATATTTCCACCATCACCTAAAAATGATGTTTTAAATGTCGCACCAATACTATCCATCCATAAATTTGATGCAGTCTCAGGTGTAGAATAAGATGTTGCGAATTTATATGCTAATAGACACATCATAATACACCATGCAAATACTACTGCATAATATGTCAATATAACAAATGCGTTAGCAACAGATGCCCATCCTATAGGCTCTGCCTTTTTATTAACAGTTCTTAAAGCTTTAGGTGCACCACCTTTAGCCTTTCTACCAATCGCTGTTTCCATCATCAATAATGGAATGCCTAATGCAACCATACATATCAAATATGCAAATAAAAAGGCGCCACCACCATATTTAGCACATAACCCTGGAAATCTCCATGCATTACCTAAACCAACGGCTGAACCAATTGATGCTAAGATAAAAGCTCCCCTATTTTTCCATTTATCTCTCATTTTCCTCTCACCCCATTAAATTTCAATAAATTATACCAAAAATAAACCAATTTTTAAATAGAACGTGCTAATAATACTGATTAGTTTTAATATAATTAAAAAAATATTGACAACTCACTTACAGTTGTGTAAAATTAAATTGTATAAAATAGAAGGAGAAGCAATTATGAATATTTATGATTTTAAAATGACAAATAATAAGGGCGAAGAAGTAGATTTTTCAAAATATAAAGGCAAGGTGTTGTTAGTTGTAAATACCGCTACAGGATGTGGATTTACACCTCAATATAAAGGACTACAAGAGATGTACGACAAATATAAAGATAATGGATTTGAAATATTAGATTTTCCATGCAATAGTTTTTTATTTCAAGCTCCAGGATCTGATGAAAAAATTGATAATTTTTGTACTTTAAAATATCATACTACTTTTGAAAGATTCACTAAATCAAAAGTAAATGGTAAAGATGCGAATGACGTTTATAAGTATTTAACTAGCAAAGAAAGTGGTTTTCCAGGAAAGATTAAATGGAATTTCACGAAATTCTTGATTGGTAGAGATGGCAAAGTTGTTAATAGATTCGCCCCTAATGTTAAGCCAGAAGTATTTGATGAGGAAGTTGCAAAATTAGTTGAAATAAAATAATTTTAATTTTTTAAGCACTGTTAGATTGTAAATCTAATGGTGCATTTTTTAATTTTATAGTAAAAAAATTGTAAGAGTAGTGTTGACAACCTATATACCTCGTGATATGATGTATATCGTAAGGAGATGCATGAGATGGACGCACAGTTAAAAAGAGGAGTTTTAGATGTCTGCGTTTTAACTGCCATAAAGAATGAAGATTCATACGGGTATAAGATTATAAAAGATGTTATGCCAATTATAAAATTATCAGAATCGACGCTTTATACCATTCTTAAAAGATTAGAAGATCAAAAGATGCTAATCGTTAGGAATGAGGAACATGATGGTAGATTACGTAGGTATTATCATATTACAAAAAATGGTTTACAAAGAATTCAAGATTTTAAAGATGAATGGAAAGAATTAATGGAAATTTATGAATTCATTGAAAAGGGAGTGTAAAAGATGAGAGAAAAGAATGATGGTAGAACGAAAGAAAAGTTTCTTAATGAACTAAAAAATAAACTACAAGGTCTTCCTAAAAGCTCTATAGATGAAAGAATCAATTTCTATAGCGAAATGATTGATGATAGAGTTGAAGAAGGAATGACTGAGGAAGAAGCGATTGCCGATATTGGTGGTATTAATGGAGTGGTTGCAGATATAGCAAAAGATACACCACTTGTAAGCTTAGTTAAAGAAAGAATAAGACCAAAGAGAAGAATAAGTGGTTTAGAAATTGTGCTATTAATTTTAGGATTTCCTTTATGGTTTCCGCTACTAATTGTAGGATTAATATTATTCTTAGTTGGATACTTTATCCTGTGGATACTAGAAATAGTATTATATGCTGTTGAATTATCTTTAATAGCCGCAGCAGTTGCTTGTCTACTGGCGTTTGCGTTAAATCTTAAAGATGGTAATTTATATATTTTCTACCTAGCCTTCTCATTCTTGGGTTTAGGTGCTTCAGGTATATTACTATTTGCGTGCTTCTATTCAACAAAGGGAGTTTTCAAGATTACAAAGCACAATGCTATAGCTATTAAATCTTGGTTTATAAGAGGTGGTAAAAATGAGAAAGTTTGCTAAATTTGTTATAATTATTTCAATTTTATTGTTAATATCAGGTGCCGGTTTAACTGTATTTGCGTACAAAAGAAATGAATTCAAAAATACAGGTGGCAATGAAGTGATTAAAAATTATGATTTTGAAGAAAATATAGAAAACATTAATATTGATGTTGAGACAACAGATGTCATCATTAAATATGTAGAAGGTACAAAATGCAAAATTGAATGTATTGAAAAAGAAAAAGTATATCATTCAGTAGCTGTAAAAGATAATGTACTAACAGTAAATCAAAATGATACACGTAAGTGGTATCAAAAATATATTTTCAATTTTGATTTTAGATTTAATTATAAGGTAACTATTTCATTACCTAAAGCAACATGTAATAATTTAGTAATTAAAACATCAACAGGCGATGTTAAATTAGAATCTGGATTAACATATAACGATGTTAAAATTAATGGTTCTACAGGTGATGTTGTTATTTCTGATACAAATATGAAATCATTAAATGTAGAAACATCAACAGGTAATTTTACATTAAAAAATGCTAAAATAGACGGAGATATAATATATAATTCTTCAACAGGTGATGTTAAATTAGAAAAAGTAAATTCTAACAATATTACTTTAAAAACATCAACAGGTGATGTTACATTTAATGAAACAATTGCTAAAGAGAATATTGAAATTAAATCTTCAACAGGTGATGTATCATTTACAGATAGTGATGCTAACACACTTAATATAGCAACATCAACAGGTGATGTAGAAGGAACATTATTAACAGAAAAAACTTTCCATACTGAAACTAGTAATGGATATGTAAAAGTCCCTCAAGGAACAACAGGTGGTTCTTGTACTATTAAAACATCAACAGGTGACATTATTATTAGTGTAAGTAAATAGAAATATAAATTATCCCTTATGAGTTTTTTGTTATAAGGGATATTTATTTTTTTAAAAATATGCTAAAATTGAATAAATAAAACCTTAAAGGAGGATAAACTATGCAGAAGATAATAGATTTAATTAAAGAATATACTGGAACTACCAGTGATGGAATAGCTATAGCAATGATGGTAGTTATTGCATTAATTATCGTATTCGCAGCAATTGGTATTGGTATTTCGATTGTATTATGGGTAAAATACCATCATTTAAACAAAACAAAGAATTCTTGTGGATTAACAGGAGAACAAGTTGCAAGAAAGATTTTAGATGCAAATGGATTGAATAAAATTAAAGTAAAAGCAACAGGATCATTTATTTGGGGTAATTCATATTCACATTATTTTAAAAAGGTTAGACTTAGAAGATTTACTTATAAAAAAGATTCTGTTACATCTTTAGCAATGGCTGCCCAAAAGTCATCATTAGCTATATTAGATAAGGAAAAAGATCCATTAATGAAAAAACGTAATGTTTTAATTCCACTACAGTTCTTTGGACCATTGATGTTTTTACCATTAATTGTTGCAGGTGTAGTTATAGATTTAGTAATAGCTGCTATGAACAATAAATCACCTAATTTTGTATTTACATTTGTTGCTGCAGGAATTGGTGTTTTATTCTATGCAATTTCATTTGCATTAACGATTGTTGTATTAAAGGTTGAAACAAAAGCCCAAGAAAAGTCAATTGAAATATTAAAGAAGGATAATTTGGCTACTGCAAAAGAAATAGAAGATATTAAAAGTTTATATAAGGTTTATAACCTTGAATATATCAACAATATGATATTAGCATTCTTAGAATTAGTATTAAGAGTTCTACAAATTGTCGCTGCTGCACAAGGTCAATCATCAAAATCAAGTAGTAATTAATTAGAAATTAGTCTCGAAAGGGACTAATTTTTAATTTTATTTTCATTATTAATAAATTAATAATTTTATAGATAATAATCTATTTGTAGTGTATAATACACAATGTATTAATTTGTAAGGAAAAGGAAAATAATATGAAAAAAATAGATAAGAAGACAAAGAATGCATTGTTTATTGTATTTAATTTAGTTTTATCATTAATGACAATGACTTTAATGTTATTTGTAATTACAAGAATGCTTGATAATGATTCTAATAATGTGGCATTATTTATAGGTTTAGCATTGATATCTCAAACTTTACACCAAGTATTATTGTATTTAATTTATACAAATAAAAAAGATAGATTGAGGATATTAGTTGTTGGTTGTATATATGTCGTTGCGGCGATATTTGGATTTATGGCAAGAAATAATTATGTTTTCTTTTATTTGTCAACATTCCTTGTAACTATGGCTTTAGCAGCAAATCAAATATTAACTATTTTTAAAGAAAAAGATAAAAAGGGAATTATTACTAATATTTTAATGAGTGTGGTATTAATAGGTCTTGGAGTGGCTGTGTTATTTGCGATGAATGAAAAAGAATCAGTTTATATTCCACTTGTATCAGCAATATTGTTATTGTTTATTTCAGTAAGAAGAATTTTAGCCCCATCATTAAAATATGAAAAGATGAAATTGTTAGTAAATATAATGGTTAAAACTCATACTTTTGATGCATTAATCTGTTTGTTGGCATTTATTATCGCATTCTCATTTATGTTCCCTATGGTTGAAACAAAGATTACTACATTCTGGGATGCGATGTGGTATTGTTTCACCGTAATAACAACTATTGGATTTGGTGATTTTTATGCAGAAAGTGTTGTAGGAAGAATATTAACAGTTATATTAGGTATTTATGGTATTGTAGTAGTTGCGATATTAACATCTGTAGTTGTTAATTTTTATAATGAAGTTTCTGCAAAAGAAAAAGATAAACCAGATGATTATTTAGATTTATATTAAACCGAGATTACTCGGTTTTTGTTTTTTTTAAAAAGAATATATGTTATAATTGTTTCAAATAGGCTTAGGAGGCATCAGGATGTATAAATTAGAAGATTTAAAGAAATATGAGTATTTTAATGATATTAATATTGATTATGCTTTAGATCCATTAACTGGGGTATTATCAAGAACTAATATACTTGGTTTTGCAAGACATTTAGTTGAAAACAATGTTGAGTTTATGATGGGTATATTAGACATTGATAATTTTAAACTAATTAATGATAATTATGGTCATAAAGTTGGAGACGGATGCCTACAACAATTAGCTTCTAATTTAGCTAAATATGTTGGTAATGATGGACTTGTCGGAAGATTTGGTGGAGATGAGTTTATTGTAATATCTTTTAAAGGAACATCATACGATGATGTTCATGAATATATCGAAAAGATGTTTAATGAAGGTAACATTGTTAGAAAGAAATTTAAGGTTGATAATGTCAACTTTTATGTTACTGCCACAATTGGATGTGCGTCATTTCCTAAGGATGCTAAAACTTATGATGAATTATTTTTAACTATAGATAAAGCCTTATATAGAGGTAAGACTAAAGGTAGGAATTGTTTTATTGTATATGTTGAGGCTAAGCATAAGAATATAGAAGTTCATAAGATGGAACAGTCATCATTGCCTAATATGTTTAGTAGAATATCAGAGTTAGCAGATAATAATAAAATTTCTGTTGAGGATAGAGTAAAAAATATATTAGATTATATTACACTTGCTTTACAAATATCACAGGCTAGTTTGTTGTTAACTGATAAATCAACTATTGTTAGTGGTGATGGATATAATTGTAATATTGATGATGAATGTTTAGATATTTTTAAAAATCTAACAGCTAATGATACACTATTTATTCCTACAGGATTGTCTAATTTTGCTAATAATAAAAAAATAGCAAAGTTTGTTAGTGATAGAAAGATTATTACATTTATAGTTTCTAAAATTGTTTTTTCTAAGAAAACATTTGGATATTTAATATTATTTGAAGATAAGATAACAAGAATTTGGCAAGAAAGAGAAGCGGCTTTATTGTTGTATTTAAATAAGGTTATTGAGATTTTATTTAACAAATAGAATTAATTGTTTAATTAGATTATAAAAGGAGGGTACTATATATGATTGCATATTATTCAACAATATTAATATTGTCTATATTAGTGACAATAATATATTTCTTTGTTTGGCATAATCATTTTAATACGCTCATAACTATTTATTTTATTTTAGTACCGGTTGCTAATCTTGGTTTCTTTTTGTTGGCTATTGCAGAATCAATAGATACTGCCGTTATCGGTAATGTATTAACTTATATAGGTGGATGTTATCTAATTTTAATTATTATGTTGTCGGTATTCTATTTTTGTGGTGTAAAGGTTAGTAGAATTATTAGGGTAATACTAATGGTTATTTCTACTGTATTTTTCGCATCAGCTCTTTCTGTTTTATCTAAAGGAAAAATAGGAATTTTCTACAAGAAATTTGATTTTGAGATTATAGATGGTGGCGGAGTATTAACTAATAAGGAATATGGATTCATGCACACATTATTTTATGTAATGGTAATAACATATTTTGTAATTACATTTGTTGCTATCGTTTATTCATTTTTTAAAAAGACACAAACATCAAGAAAAACTATATATTTATTATTTTTTACAGAAACATTAGGTGTTATTTCATTTTTTGGTGGTAGATTAATAACAGGTAATAATTCACCACTTCAATTTATTGGAGCAACATATGTAGTTGCTGCTATAGTATTTTTAATAATTATTCATAGATTATGTTTATATGATGTAGATGAAATGGCAAATGAGACGATGGTAAAAAGAGGAGATATTGGTATTATATCTTTTGATAATAAATTAAATTTTTTAGGTAGTAATGATAATGCTAAAAAGGTATTACCAGAAATAAGTAATTTAGTTGTTGATAAAAAAATAGGTTTAGATAGTTTGAACGATACTGTATTTTTGTGGATTAAATCTTTTGTAAATAATAATGATGAAAATAAGTTTTATTATGAAAAAGATAATAAGACATATTTGATTAATGCAGCTTATTTATATGATGGAACTAAGAAAAGAGGATATCAGTTAATTATATCTGATGATACTAAGAATCAGGAATATATTAAGTTGTTAAATTCATTTAATTCAGAACTTCAGTTAGAGGTTGATGAAAAAACAAGAAGAATTGTTGAAATGAATGATGAATTTATTTTAGGTATGGCAACAATGGTTGAAAGTAGAGATAATTCAACTGGTGGTCATATTAAAAGAACAAGCGAAGGTGTAAGAATTTTAATTAATGAAATATTAAAAGATAATAGTCTTAATATTACGCCTGAATTTGCAAAGAATATTATTAAGGCAGCTCCGATGCATGATTTAGGTAAAATTGCAGTAGATGATGCGATATTACGTAAGCCAGGTAAATTTACACCAGAAGAGTATGAGGTAATGAAGAAGCATTCGGCTGAAGGCGCTCGAATTATTCATGAAATAGTTGATGAAAAATATGACCCTTATTTTAAAGAAATTGCAGAAAATGTTGCTCATTATCATCATGAAAGAGTAGATGGTAGTGGATATCCTAATAAGCTTAAGGGTGATGAAATACCACTTGAGGCAAGAATAATGGCAATAGCTGATGTATATGATGCATTAGTAAGTAAAAGAGTATATAAAGAAAAATTCTCTTTTGATAAAGCATATGATATTATCATGGAGGGAATGGGAACACAATTTGATAAGAGATTAGAAAAGTATTTTGTTAAATCAAGAGAGAAATTAGAAGAATATTATAGTAATGTTGATTAATCACCCATATGGGTGATTTTTATATTTTGACTTGTTGCACATTTGTTGCAGATAGTTTGATATAATGTAGACAAGTTACAAGAAATATATTTAAAATAATGATAATCATTATTAATTCATCTTTTTCCTT
Organism: Acholeplasmatales bacterium; assembly: GCA_017542485.1. Classification (GTDB taxonomy): domain Bacteria; phylum Bacillota_I; class Bacilli_A; order Acholeplasmatales; family Anaeroplasmataceae; genus Anaeroplasma. Next base: position 23,565 of record JAFXXC010000001.1, on the reverse strand, counting down.
TCTTGAAAATACTCCTAAACCACAAGGGTTAAGGAGTATTTTTTGTATTAATTATTTATATTCTTCATGACACTGATATATTGTGTTAATATTCTGTTAATTTTTTGTATTAAATGTTAATTTTTATGTACGGAAGAAGATGTTTTATATATAATATAAAATGAGGTGTTTTTGAATGTATAAGGAAATATTACATGAACTTAAGAATTCTTGCTTATCAGTATTGCCAATTTATTTATTAATTATTATTTTAGTTATATTTAAAACAGTTTCCTTAACAGGCTTTGAAATATTATCTTTTTCTTTAGCAACTATTTTTTTAATTATAGGTATTTCATTATTTAATTATGGTGCAGAACGTGCTATGACACCTATTGGTAAATTAGTTGGTAAAGGATTAACTAAACAAGGCAAGGTATGGATATTATTAATTGTTGTTTTTTTCTTTGGATTATTAATAACAATTGCTGAACCAGATTTGTCTGTTTTAGCGTTACAGACTAAATCAGTTTTTCCAAAAGTGTTGTTGATTTCAATGATAGGATTATCTGTTGGATTTTTCTTATTATTAGCAATTCTTAAAATTGTCAAAAAAATCAATTTAATTAGAATATTAAGTGTTTTATATATGTTATCTTTTAGTTTGGTTGCTTTACTTGCATATCAAGGAAAAGAAAATATGGTTGCTTTAGCATTTGATTCTGGTGGAGTAACAACAGGTCCTATGACTGTTCCCTTTTTAATGGCATTAGGTGCAGGTGTTGCATCAATTTTGGCACAAAAAAGTGAGAAGGATGCATCTTTTGGTTTTATTGCTTTTTCATCAATAGGACCGGTTGTAATAATGCTTTTATTATCATTGTTTTCAACAAGTAAAATGGAATATGAGTTAGCTGACTATACATTAAGTGATAATTTTATTTTGTCATATTTGCATTATATACTTGAGAAAGCAAGAGAAGTTGGGCTTTCAATTGGACTTTTATTTATTTGTTTTATGATAACAAATTTATTATTTTTACATATAGATAAAAAAAGAGTTATTTCTTTGGTTAAAGGTTTAGTATTTGCTTATGTTGGATTAGTATTATTTTTAGCTGCAGTTGATTCAACATATATGGGTATTGGATTTAAAATAGGATCAGAATTAGCATCTAATAGTGTTTTGTTGGTTGTAACAATTGCTTTTATTATAGGAGCATTAACTGTATTAGCAGAGCCTGCAATAAAAATCTTAATATCTCAAGTTGAGGAAATGACTAATGGTTTAGTAAAGAAAAGAAATTTATTAATTGCGTTAGCATTTGGTGTAGGTTGTGCAATAGTACTTGCTATGTTAAGAATAATATATAAGTTCTCAATATTATATATTATTATTCCAGGTTATATTATTTGTTTTATATTAGCTTTCTTTGTTCCTAAAATATATACAGCAATCGCCTTTGATGCAGGTGGAGTAGCATCAGGACCTTTAACATCAAGTTTCATATTACCGCTTGCACTTGGTTTATGTGCAAATTTAAATTCAGTAAATGAAATATTGGCATATGGTTTTGGAATTGTTTCACTAGTTGCATTAAGTCCTTTAATTTCAATTGAGGTATTAGGTGTTGTATCAAGAGTTGAAAATAAACGTAGAGTAAAAACTGAAATTAAGAAAGTATTGAAGGAAGAAGATAAAATTATTATCTCTTTTGGTGATTAGTATGAAGAAAAAGACAAATTTAACAAAGTTATATTTGATGGTAATTACTTTACCAAAAGGTAAAAAAGAAATAATAGGAGATATGTTGGAAAAATATGATGTTACAGCATATTTATCAACTCTTGCAAGAGGAGCAATAGAAAAAACATTTAGTAAAGAATTGATGTTTTGTGTTATAAAAGAAGATCAAATAAAGGATGCAATGCTTAATATCCAAGATAAATTTGCAAGATTTAGAAACAATATATCAATGGTATATGCGATACCACTTGATAGTATTATAGGTGTATCTAGTTATATGGCACTTTCAAATGGAGGTAAGAGATAATGAATATTAAATTATTTAATATAGTTGGAATAGTAAATGAAGGATATTCTGATCTTGTAATGGATGTTGCTAAAGATTGTGGAGCAAGAGGAGGAACAATAATTCCTGCTAATGGTAGTGTTACAGCTGATGCGACAAAGCTATATGGTATTGGAATACATCCTGAAAAGGAAATAGTATTAATATTAGTCAATGAAAAGTTAGTAGATGATATGCTTAATAAATTATATGATAAAGTAGGAAGTAATTCTGAAGCGATGGGTATTTTCTTTACATTACCAGTAACTCACGCATCTGATAATTTATTAAAACAATATAAGAAGGAAAAAAATGAAGAATAAGATAAAAAACACCTTTAAGTTTTCTATAAAGGATTTTATGTTAACAGTTATAATTGTTTCTATTGCATTTTTAATTTGTTATATAATTCATAATTTTATTTCTGATTCTCAAAGTTATAGTTCTTTATTATTCTTGTTAGCTATATTTTTGGTATCGAGATTTACTAAAGGATATTTATTTGGATTAATAGCTGCAGTGGTTGGCTCTTTTATAGTTAATTATGCATTTACTGCTCCATATTTTGAATTAAGCTTTTCAATTCCGGGATACATCATAACTTTTGTGATTATGTTATTAGTATCTATTTTGACATCTGTTTTAACAACTAAAGTAGTTGAAGAAGAGGAGATTAAAATAGCTGCCGAAAAGGAAAAAATGAAAAGTAATTTTTTAAGATCTGTATCGCATGATTTAAGAACTCCATTAACAACAATTTTAGGAAACAGTAATGAATTAATAAAAAGTAATAAGTTAACTGAGGATGATAAGAAAACAGCAACAATAATTCATGATGAGGCTGAAACATTACTTGGAATGGTAGAAAATGTGTTATCAATTTCAAGAATTAATTCCGAATTAAAGCTTAATACTAGAATTGAATTAGTGGAAGAAATATTTGAAAATGCTGTTCATGAATTAAAAGGGAGATATCCTGATGTTAAAATTTTAGTTCAAATTCCAGAAAAAATATTATTTGTTAATGTTGATTCTAAGTTGATATTACAAGTTGTGTTAAATCTTTTAGAAAATGCATATATTCATGGAAAATCCGAATTACCAATTACTTTATATGCTACATATGATAAGAAATATGTATATATGAATGTTAAAGATTTTGGAGTTGGAATAATTGAAGATGTAAATAAATATTTGAATGAATCAGTATATTTTAATGTTGATTCACAAAATAAATATCAAGGTATTGGATTATCTGTCAGCAATACAATAGTAAAGCTCCATGGAGGAATTATTATTGCTAAAAATAATGACGATAGTGGTTCAACATTTACAATTAAATTACCGGCGGTGAATCAAAATGAAAAATAGTATATTAATAATTGAAGATGATATTAAAATTAACAATTTAATTATGAATTTATTAAAAGAAGAATATACTATTTATCAGGCATTTAATGCAAAAGACGGTTTGTCACTTGTTTATGCGAATAATGTTGATGTTATAATTTTGGATTTAGGTTTACCTGATATTGATGGTATTGAGGTTATTAAAGATGTAAGAAGACATACTACAAAGCCTGTTGTCGTAGTTTCAGCAAGAAGCTTTGAATCTGATATTGTAACTGCCCTTGATTTAGGTGCTGACGATTATTTAGTAAAGCCATTTAGAGACAATGAATTAAAATCAAGAATTAAAACTGCAATAAGGCATAGCATTTCTAATAACATATTAGATGCAGATATGATTTTTAAATATAGAAATATAAGAATAAACTTTAATACAGCTAGTGTTTATGTAAATAATAATTTGGTAAATGTTACAACTAATGAATACAAGATTATTGCATTATTAGCTAAAAATGCTGGTAGGGTATTAACATATGATTACATCATAAGAACAATCTGGGGACCTTACGCAAACGAATCTACATCATCTTTACGTGTTCATATGGCAAATATTAGAAGAAAAATTGAAATAAATCCAGCTGATCCAAAATTTATTGTTACTTCAATTGGAATTGGCTATAGATTTAATATTGATTAGATATGAGGGAAGCCCCTCTTTTTTTGTTTTGTTTTGAATATTTCCCTTATTTTAATATTAATTAAAATATGTTAAAATATTATTTAATAGAAATACGTGCTAATTTAATATTTAATAGTTAATTTAGGAGGTTCGTTATGAAAGAGATTTATCCACTATCTAAAACAGAAGAAGGTATTTATGTATCTTGTTTAAAAGAAACTGATGCTTATAATTTAACAAATGTTATTAATTTAGGGTCTAATTTAGATGTTTCTAAATTTATAAAAGCTTTAAATAAAGTATTTGAGGCTCATCCGTATTTATTTACTGTATTAATCCAGGATGAGAATGGAATTATTTATAAAAAAATAGAAAAAGAAATAATAGATATTAATGTTGAAAATATTAATAATATTGATTTTAAACCCTATTATTTTGAATTATTAAATAAGCATTTGTATCACCTTCATTTATATAAATATAAAAACGATTATTATTTTTATTATGATTTCCATCATATTATTTTTGATGGTACATCATTAAAGCTTTTTACTGATGAATTAATTAAATCATATGAAGGTAAAAAAATTGATTCTGAGGAATATAATGCAAATCTATATTCAGTTGATGAAGAAAAAGCTTTAAAGACAAAAGAATATGATAATGCTAAAAATTATTATGAAAAATTAATAGTAGATTCAGATGTTGATTCTACAATTGTTTATGATAAAAATGATGGGAAAAATGAATATAAGAATTACATTACTAAATTAAAAATAAAAGATAGCGATATTAAGAAATTAACACATAAGCTAAATATCAAAACATCATCTTTCCATTTAGCTTCTTTTTCATATTTATTATCTAAAATCAATATGGATGATAAAGCATTATTTTTAACAGTTAATAATGGTAGAAATGAAAAATTAAATAATAGTGTTGGTATGTATGTTAAAACATATCCATTTTATTTGGAATATAAGGAAAGAATAGAAGATTATTTATTATGTGCAAATGATGAACAAATTGGTAATGTTAAGAATTTATTATATCCATTTTCATCACTTGTTAAGGATTTGGGAATTACTGCTAATATTATATTTGCATATCAGGGTGATTATTTTTATAAGACTATTTTTAATGGTAAAGAATTATATATAAATCCAATCGAAAGAAAAGATGGTAAAGAAAATATTAGTATTGAACTTCATAGAGATAGTGGTGAATATATAATTTGGGTTGAATATAGATCAGATTTGTATGAAGATAATACTATAAAACATTTAGTATCTTTATTTGATAAAGTAGAATCTGAATTTTTAATTAAAGATAGATTAGATGATATTAATTTAATTACTGATGATGAATATAAATTATTAGAAGGATTTAATAATGTAGATCCATCATATGTAGATTTTAATAATACAATTTTAGATTCATTTAAAAATGCCTCTAAAAACTATCCTGATAATTACGCTGTAGTATTTAAAGATAAAAAATATACATATAAAGAAGTTGATTTATTAAGTAATAAATTAGGAAATGAATTAATTTCTTATGGAATTAAAAAAGAAGATGTAGTTTCTATTTTAATTAAAAAGAGTGAATATATTGTTATTGCGTCACTTGGTGTAATTAAATCCGGTTGTGCATATCAACCACTTGATCCAACATATCCTGAAGAGAGATTAAACTTTATGGTGAAGGATTCTAGTGCGAAGGTTTTAATATTAGATAGAGATTTAGATAATATTATTGATTTTAAGGGAAAGAAAATTTATATAGATGAAATCAATAATTTTAAAAATGAAAATGATACTAATATAAAATTAAATCCAAATGATTTATTTATTATGCTTTATACATCAGGTTCAACTGGACTACCTAAGGGTGTAATGCTTGAACATGGTAATATTAATACGTTTGTTTCATATTATAATAAAGCATTTGATGTAACATCAGATTCTCATATGGCAGCTTATGCATCATATGGATTTGACGCAGACATGATGGATTTGTATCCGGCATTAGCTTCAGGGGCTACTGTTTATGTAATACCTGAGGAATTAAGATTAGACTTAGTTAAATTAGGTAATTTTTATAATGAAAATAAAATTACTCATAGTTTAATTACTACACAAGTAGGACGTCAATTCGCGTCTGAAATAGATGTTAAATATTTGAAGCATTTCTTTGTTGGTGGAGAAAAGCTTGTTCCAATTGAACCGCCTAAGAATTATATATTCCACAATGCTTATGGACCTACTGAGGGTACAGTTTTTTGTACTGAAAAGATAGTAGATAAATTATATTATAGAGTACCAATTGGTCCTAATTTAAATACATATAAATTTTATGTATTAGATAAGAATATGAAGAGACTTCCTACACTAGTTTCAGGAGAACTTTATATTGCTGGTCCTCAGGTTGCTAGAGGTTATTTAAATAGAGATAAAGAGAATAAAGAAGCATTTTTAACTAATCCATTTGATAAAGATCCTGTATTTAAAAGATTATATAAAACAGGTGATATTGTAAGATTACTTCCTAATGGTGATGTTGATTTTATTGGAAGAAAAGATGGGCAGGTTAAGATTAGAGGATTTAGAGTAGAATTAACTGAAGTAGAAAAGATAATTAGAGAATATCCTAATATTAAAGACGCTACTGTTAAGGATTTTACAGATCCTGCAGGTGTTAAATTTATTTGTGCATATATTGTTTCTAATGAAAAAATAGATGTTAATAATCTAAATAAATATATTGCATCTAAAAAGCCACCATATATGGTACCAGCATATACTATGCAAATTGATAAGATTCCTTTGAATCAAAATCAAAAGGTAAATAAAAGAGCACTTCCTTTACCTGAATTAAAAGAAGTGGAGAGAATAATGCCTGAAAATGACTTAGAGCGTGATATTTATAATATTTTAAAGGATGTATTAGGTCATGAGTCATTTGGTGTAACTACTAATATATATGAGGCAGGATTAACATCTGTATCTTCAATTAGATTAACTATTTTATTATCTAAGAAATTTAATTGTGATGTGTCTATTGATGATTTGAATAATAATCAAACTATAAGAGAATTAATTAAAGCATTAGGTAATAAGGATGAAGATATTAAATTTGAAAGATTAAATGAATATCCTATAACTAAAACACAAGAAGGTATATTTGTTGAATCTGTTTCTATTCCTGATTCAACAACATATAATATCCCTTATTTATTTAAATTAAGTGATAAAATTGATTTAGGTAAATTAAAGGATGCGATAATTAAAACAATTAATAATCATGAATATTTAAAAACAAATTTATATATGGATGATTCTGGAGATATTAAGGCTAAAAGGGAAGAAAAAGAAGCTATAGTATCTATTTTAAGTGTAGATAAATTAGATAAAAATACCCTTATTAGACCATTTGATATTCTAAATGGAGATTTATATAGAGCTGAAATATATAAAACAAAAGAAGCTAATTATTTATATTTAGATTTCCATCATATTATTTGTGATGGTACAAGTGAAGCAATTATTTTAAATGATATAAATAAAGCTTATTTAGGTAGTGAATTAATAAAAGAAGAATATACTGGTTTTGAGGTTGCTTTAAATGAACGTGAATTATTGAAAACAGATAAATTAGAAAAAGCCAAAGATTTCATTAATAATTACTTAAAGGATATTGATGGAGAATATTTAATAAAGAAGGATTTAAAGGTTTCTAAGAATTCTAAATTGAAATCAATAGACTTTAATTTAAATGTTAATTTAAATAATTTAAAGAAATTTATTGATAGTAATAAATTAACATTTAATGCATATTTTAATTTTGCATTCGCATTTACATTATCTAAATATTTATATAAATATGATTCTTTATATGTAACTATTTATAATGGTAGAAATTCATCAAAATTAAATAATACTGTTTCAATGCTTGTTAAAACATTACCAGTTTATATGAAATATAATGAAGAAGATAATGTTTTATTAAAGTTAAATGAAATGAAGGAAAATTTAATAGGATTACAAGCAAATGATTTATATTCATTTTCAGATATAGTAAAAGCATATGATATAAAAGCTGATGTTATGTTTGCATATCAAGGTGATAATTTTACATTTGATAAAATAGGAGGAGAAAAGGTAGATGCTATATTATTAGAATCTGATACTCCTAAGAGTGTTTTTGGATTAGATATTTTCTTAGAGAATAATGTATTTAGAGCACATTTTGAATATGATGAAGCTATTTATAATGAAAATACTATTAATTCATTTAAGAGATTATATGAGCTTATATTAAATGAATTAATGATTAAAAAGATAATTAAAGAAATTAATTTATTACCAGAAGAGGATTTAAAATATTATAAAGAATTTAATAGTAGTAAAGAGCCAATTCCAAATATTTCATTTAATAAGCTTATTGAAAAACAAGCAGAATTGAATCCTGATAGGATTGCTGTAATAGGTAAGGGTGGAGAATTTACTTATAAAGTGTTTAATGAAAATTGTAATAAAGTAGCGAATATGTTAATTGATGAAGGAGTTAAGCTTACTGATAGAGTAGTAATGTTAATGCCTAGAATAGCTTTAGCTTATGTTGTAAGACAAGGTATTATTAAATCAGGTGGAGCATTCGTTCCAATTGATCCTAAATATCCTATGGATAGAATTGAATATATTATTACAAATTCAGAGGCTAAGTATTTAATTTCAACTAAAGAAATTATTGATGGAAATAAAGAATTAATAGAAAAAACAAAAATTAAGGCATTTGATATTTTAGATATAATGAAATCTAATAAGATTAATAATCCAAATGTTTTAATTCCTTCAGATAGTTTATGCTATATAATATATACTTCTGGTTCAACAGGAAAGCCTAAGGGTGTTATGATTAACCATCATAATTTAGTTAATTATGTATTAGATGGTTCAAATATTGGAACAAAGTTATATAGAAATATTGGGACAAATGTTGTTGGATGTTCATTTTCATCATTTAGCTTTGATGCATCACTTCAAGAAGAATGTGTGCCTCTTTCACATGGTTATACAGCAGTAATCGCAACTGAAGAAGAAATTGAAAATCCTTTGAAGCTTGCTGAAACATTAAATAAATATCATGTAAATATAATGTTTATGACTCCATCTTTTGTGTCTAATTTCATAGATATAAAAGAATTTGTTGAAGCATTAAAGAATTTTAAAGTATTAGATATGGGTGCTGAGGCTGTACCGCTTGAATTATGTCAAAAATTAAGAAAACTTGGTATTACTGCCGAGCTTTATAATGGTTATGGTCCTACTGAAACTACTATTACTTGTACATATCATCATGTAACCGATGAATATGTAACTATAGGTAAGCCTTTTGCTAATACGGAAATATATATGCTAGATAAGGCTGGTCATATATTACCAATTAATGCAATAGGTGATTTGACTATTGCTGGTGATTCAGTAGGTATGGGTTATTTAGGATTACCTGAAAAAACAAAAGAGAATTTTATTGAAATATTTGGTAAAAGAGCATATCGTTCTGGCGATTTAGCTAGATATAATAATGATGGAAATGTTGAATTCTTTGGAAGATTAGATAATCAAGTTAAACTAAGAGGTTTAAGAGTAGAACTTGATGAAATAGAGAAAGTATTGAATAGTTATCCTAATATTTCAAGAAGTATTATTTTAGTAAAGACAAATCAGGTTGATGGTGATTATCTTGCTGCATATTTTACAGCATCTAAAGAAATTGATAAGGACGATTTAACACGTCATATGGCTAAATCATTAACACCTTATATGATTCCTAAGGTTATGATGCAATTAGATAAGATACCTTTAACTCCAAATGGTAAGATTGATAAAAAAGCATTACCTGAAATAGAGGTTAAAAAAGAAATTAAAGATATTAAGAAAGCTTCAAATGCTTTAGAAGAAAAATTATGTAAGATATTTGCTAAAGCATTAGGTCAAGATTCAGTTGGAATAGATGATGATTTCTTTGATTTAGGTGGTACATCATTATCCGCATCTAAAGTTGCGATGCTTGCAATAAAAGAAAATCTTCCTATCGCATATAAAGATATATTTGAATATTCTACTGTATTAGAATTAGAAAGACATATTAATTCTTTAAATGGTGAAAATAAAATAGAAGAGGATAATATTGAAGAATTTGAATTTGATTCATTAAAATTTAATAATGTTAAATACATTAATGAAATAAATGAGGAAAGACCTTTAGGTAATATTTTATTAACAGGTGCAACTGGATTTTTGGGTATTCATGTATTTAAGGAATTGTTAAATTTAAATAAAAAGATGTATTTATTAATTAGAAATAAGGGTATTGATACTAAAAAGAGATTAGAAGGATTAGTTACTTATTATTTTGATGAACCATTTAGTGATTTAATTGATAAATATGTAACAATTATTGATGCTGATATAGTCGATAAGGATTTGTATGAAAAATTAAATGATATAGAAATTGATACAATTATAAATTGTGCTGCGATAGTTAAACATTTTTCCTCCGATGATATTATTGAAAGAATAAATGTTGGTGGTGTTAATAATTTGATTGATATTTCATTTAAGAAAAATGCAAGATTAATTCAAATATCAACATTAAGTGTTGCAGGAGAGAATATTGATAATAAATTTGATGAATCATTTAAGATTAAAGAAAATATGTTATCATTTGGTCAAGATATTTCTAATAAATATGTTAATTCAAAATTTAATGCTGAAAAGAATATTCTAAAGGCTATTGATAATGGATTAGATGCTAAGATTATTAGAGTAGGTAATTTAATGGGTAGAAATAGTGATGGTGAATTCCAAGCTAATTCTATTACTAACGGCTTTATGAGAGATTTAAGGGGATATGCAGTATTGCATAAATTCCCTGTAAATTCAATGGATATAGAAGTTGATTTCTCACCAATTGATGAGGTTGCTAAAACTATATTGAAACTATCTACAACAAATAAAAAATTCACAGTATTCCATAGTGCTAATTCTCATATGATTCAAATGGGAGATATTATATATACTATGAATTTGTTAGGATTTGATATTAAGGTTGTAAGTGATGATGAATTTATTGAATCAATGAAAGAAATGATGCAAGATGAGGAAAATAATATGTTAGTATCATCTTTGATTTCTTATTCGTCTTCAGATACTCATGTTCATTCATTTATTGGTTCTAATAATGAATTTACTAATAAGGCTTTATATCATTTGAATTATAAATGGCCTATTACTGATAAAGAATATTTAACAAAGGCAATTGAATCTTTAATGACACTAGGATTCTTTGAAAGAAAGGATCAATAGTAATGGAAAGAAATTCAAAATTAATTAATAAGAAATTTATTCAATATTTAATTCCTTCAATATTAACGATTTTTGCGATGCAATTTACATCACTTTTGGATGCTATATTAATTGGTAATTTAATAGGTTCAACTGCCTTATCTGCATCATCTATGTGTGTTCCAATCATTTATATAGTTCAAATGCCAGGCTTAGCATTAGGTGTTGGAGGATCTATAGTTGTTGGTTCATTATTAGGTAAAAGAGATGTAGATAAAGCTAATAAAGCATTTTCTGCTTGTATAATATATGGGATAGGTATTGCAATATTATTTGCAATACTTGCCCCTATGATATCAAGACCTATTTCAAATTTGTTTTCTTTGGAATTAAGAGAAGATATATATCAATATGTATTTATTACATTATTAACAGATCCAATAATTGTTTTTGCTTTATTGATATCATCATTTGTTAGTGTTGATAATAATCCTCGATTAGCTACAATTTATTTTATTGTATCTGATATATTAAAGATAAGCTCAATGTTTTTATTTATTAAAGTATTTGATTGGGGAATGTATGGTGCCTCACTTTCAACTGGGTTTGGATTTTTAGTTGGAGCGGCTGTTTTATTTAAGTATTTCTTTTCTAAAAAAAGAATGCTTAAATTTACATTTAAAATTAAAAATACTTTTATAGATTTAAAGGAATCTTTAAAGGCATCAGGTTCACTTGCTATTAATTATTTATTAGCTGCGGTTCAGTTAACAGTTATTAATATTGTAATAAGTAATTTAATTACAGATGTAGTAGATTTAGCTATTTATGGGTTAATATGTAATATGGTATTTGTGTTTGATTTGATATCTGGTGGAATTGTTGGAATAATTCCAACGCTATGTGGTATTTTTAATGGTGAAAAGGATATATATTCTTTAAAATCTATAGCTAAAAAAGCATATTTTTTAAATTTAATATCATCAATAATTATAACTATATTGGTATTCTTTTTACCTAGTTTATATTCGACTATTTTTGGATTTGAATTTGTAGAATATCAAGATAGAGCTAATTATCTTGTTAGAATATTTGTGTTTGCGTTTATTCCTTATGAATTAAATCATTTTTCAACAAGCTATTATCCTTCAGTAGATAAGAATTTGCCTTCTTATATAACTGTTTTCTTAAGACAATTAGTTTTAGTATTACCATTGTCATTGTTTTTATTATATGGATATGGTATAAAAGGATTTGCGATTGCACAGGTATTAGCTGAGGGATTAACTGTAATAATAACATATATTTTTATATTTATTTATGAGCATAAAAAGAATTCTAGTAAGGGATTATTTATGATAGAAGATGTTAATTATTTATCTTATGATTTTTCAGTAGATAATAATATAGATAATGCTTCAATTGTATCAGCTGAAATATCAAAATTTTGTTTAAATAATAATATAGATAACAGAAGTGCTCAAATGATAGGCTTATCTGCTGAAGAAATGATTTCAAATATTATTTTATATGGTTATAATAATAGAAAACAAAGCTTTATTGATGTTAATTTAAAGAAGATAGACGATACATTAATATTACGTATTAGGGATGATGGTATGCCATTTAATCCTACTGAATATGAAATTAATGATTCTTTAGAATATACAACAAGTGGTATTAAGCTTGTTGAAAGTATAACTAATAAAATGACTTATATGAGGATATTGAATTTAAATAATACAATTTTAGAAATTAATTTAGGGGGAAAATAAAATGGAAATTCAAGTATTAAAAAATGATAATATTGTGGTTTTATTAAAAGGTAGATTAGATACTACAACATCTCCACAATTAGATCAAAAGATTAAAGAAATAGAAATTGATAAGGATTTAGTAATTATTGATTTTAAAGAATTAGAATATGTATCTAGTGCAGGATTAAGAGTATTACTTGCGATTAAGAAAAAAATAGAAGGACAAGGAAAGAAATTAGAAATTCATAATGTTAATGAGGTTATTAATGAAGTCTTTAATGTTACAGGCTTTATAAATGTTTTAAATATTAAATAGAAAGTACGTGATATTATGCGATTATATATCCGCCAAAAAATATTTTTATTGGGATTTGGACTAACTTTTGTATTAATTATTTTGGCATTTGTTACAAGCTTTTTCACATATAAGAATAGAGTTGAAAAAAAATATGATGAAACTATTCAAATATCTCTTGATGTAGCAAGTGATTGGTTTAGTGATTTAAGAGTATCTAGTGATTCATATTCTACTGAAGAATCAAGAAGTGATGTTTTTAATTATATCGTTAATACATATAAAAAGTATGTATCTGTTGATGAGAAATATCCTGATGGTTCAAATGAAGAGGAATTGTATAAATATCTTTTAAGTAGCTATCCTGATTTATATCCGGCAGCTAGTTCAGGGTTGATTGGTATGAGTAGAACAGGACCTACCAACAGAAGCCATCATGCAAGCTTAAAATCTGATTTGGTATCAACATTAGGTATCGCAGATGGTGTAGTAGGCTATATAGTTTATTATGATAAAGAGAAAGATAGATATGTGAATATTGTTGATACAAATTTTAGGTTTGATGATGCGAAGTATTCTTCTAATATGCCAGGTTCTTATAAAAAATTAGATGAATATGATCATAAGGTTATTGATGAAATAGAAAAGAATGGTTTTTATAAAGAAGGTACTTTAATTACTTATTTTATTGATTTAAAGGATGATGCTGGCAATTTAATGGCAAGAATTATACTTAAGTATGATGAGTCTGTAATTGTTGATACAATTAGAACATTTTCAATTATTTTAGCATCAACATTAATAGGTATTAGTATTTTACTTGTTATGTCATATGTATTTTTTGCTCATCTTATGATAGTAAAAAATATTAAAAAATTGACTTTGACTTCTGATAAATTTAAAGAGAAATTATTAAATAATGAAAAACTTGAAATAATTAATACAAATATTAAGGCAAAAGATGAAATAGGTAATTTATCAGAATCTTTTGTATTACTTGAAAATGAAATAATTAATTATGCAGAAAGAATAGAATTTGAATCAAAAGAAAGAGAAAGAATGAATGCTGAATTAAGTGTCGCTACTAAAATTCAGTTAGAATCTTTACCTAAAAATACTTTAAATGATGAAAATGTATTGATTAATACTTTTATTAAATCTGCTAAAGAGGTTGGTGGAGATTTTTATGATTATTTTTATATTGATGATAATCATTTAGCAATAATTATCTCTGATGTTTCAGGAAAAGGTGTTCCTGCGGCTTTATTTATGATGAAATCAAAGGAATTAATTAAATCAAAATTATTATCTAAAAAGAGTATAGAAGATGTATGCTTTGAGGCTAATAATGAATTGTTAGAGAATAATGAGGCTGGGTTATTTATTACTGCATTTATTGGTATATTGGATATTACTACTAATGTATTGAAATTAGTAAGTGCAGGACATGAAAAACCATATTTAATATCAGAAGGTAAAGCTATAAGATTAGATGTTAAATCTAATTTTATATTAGGTGGTATAGATAATTATAAATATCAACATGATGAAATTAAATTAAATGATGGTGATAGATTATTCTTACATACTGATGGATTAAATGAATCTATTGATGAAAATGGTATAGAATTTGGATATGATAGGATATTAAATTGTTTAAATGATAATAATAAAAATAAATTAAATGATATATTAGTTGAAATGGATAATTCTTTAAATTCATTTACTAATAATAAAGAACAATTTGATGATATAACTATGCTTATATTAGAATTGAAATCTTCAAAATTAGAGTTTAATTATAATAATCCTGGTTATGAAATAATTGAGGAAGTAACAAATAAGTTTAGTGATTATTATTCATATCTTGATAAAAATATTATTTATAAGGCATGTATTATTATAGATGAAATATTAAATAATTATGTTTCTTATGAGAAGAAGGATAATTTAATAGTTAAAGTATCGTTTGATTATATTGATAATAAATTAGTTATTAAATTTGAAAATAATGGAGAATATTTTGATCCATTAAAGAAGGAGAATAAGTTTATAGAAAATGATGATAATTTAGTCTCTGGTGGATTAGGTTTAACAATGATTAAAAAATTATCTAGTGAAGTATCATATGAAAGGATAGATAATTTTAATAAATTAATTGTTAGTATTAATATTAATGATAATAAATAACTTATAATTTTCATTTTTGTGTTATAATATTAATATAAAGTTTACGATTTAGGAGGAATTAAATATGAAATTTAAAAAACTTTTATTTATTTTGGGAGCTGCTTTAACTTTTTCATTAGCTTCATGTGGTTCAAATGCGACTAGCGAGACTTCTTTGACAACTACAACTACAACAACACAAAGTACTGAACAAATAACACAAGTAGATTATTTAAGTTTTGTTGGTCAAAATAAAATTAGAGTAGATATTTTGGATAATGTTGGTGCTAATTTTAATTACGGAAATGCGGCAGTTGTTAGTACAAATCAAATGGATATTAATAGTAATAGTTATTTAGCATTTAGTGGTACTATTACAGCAGATTCTGTTAATTTTATTTTCATAGTTGAAAGTGGAAATTCGAATAATTTCCAATCTACTTTTTCAGTTCATGGTGGAATTGATAATGAATATGTTGAAACATTTTTAAGTAGAGCTAGTTTAAAGAGCCTTTTCAATAATGCTTATAAAGTATATATTGCTATTTCAACTGGTGAAGTAAAGTGGACTAAGAATCTTAATGCACAATTAGATGCTAAGATTAGAACATATATTATTTAATATTAATTTATAAAATTATGAATGAGGGAATAAAATCCCTCATTTTTTCGTATTACTATATGTTTATAGTATGTAAAGATTGTATATTTTTTAATTATTATTTGTAATAATATAAAGATACATTCACTTTTCATAAATAAATATAAAGACAAAGAAGCTAATAACCAATGAAGAAATGAATAATGACTTCCATAATAAAATTAAAAATAATCTTGAAGAAAAGGAAGTTGAATATACTGAGAATAATGATATTCAAGAAGAAAATAATATTGAAATAGATAAGAACAAATAATAGAAAATAATAAATATGAAAAAAAGAGACCGTTTGGTCTCTTTTCCCGTTAATTCAATTGTTAAAATATTCCTGCAGCACTTTTGGCTTGGCTACTACCAGCCCAAATGATGTTGTTAGCTACACCATAAACTGATGAATCAGTTTCAGGAGCGTGCTTTCTACCCCAGTTATGAAGTAGTGTCATTGTTTCTGATGCAACACCTGTTTCTGTTGAGCCGGCCTTGTTTGCGTTATCTGTTGAATCGAAAATTAAAATAAGAATACCATTTTCTTCGCCATCAACAGTTTTGTAGCCATATAATGAACTCTTATATCCATCCATTTTTGAAGTGGCTAAATTCATTATAACTGGATTTTCTTCAACAGTATATCCTGCTTTTTCAAGCCCAGATTTAAGTGAACTAGAAGAATAAGAACCCATACATGATGCTAATTGGAATAAAAGGAAAACAAATGCGAATAAACTTAAAACTTTGACTAATAAATTTTTAATAGTAAACACCTCTCTTTTCTTAATTATACTATTTTTTGATTTTGAATTAAAGATTTAATAATTATATTGTAAGTTTGAATAAATACGTTGCAAGTGACGAGTAATAGTATAATATCTATCAAATTACCAGCAACAACGAATATAATTCAAAAATATAGCTTGAATATAAAATAAATTGTGGTAGAATAGTAATATAAACAAATAATATTACAAAGACGTATATTTGGGATACGTCTTTTTTGTTTATTAGGGATAGGTGATATTATGAAGCATGGAAAGTTATTAGAAGAATTGGATGAAGTTATAGACTATATTGAAACGAAGAGTCCAAAGAGGTTGTCTAAAGAAAAGAAAAATCAAATGGTTAAAGATACATTAAAGAACTTTAATGAATATGTTTCTCCAGGTTGGTTGAAGTATCGTAAGAGTGTTTCTACAGATGATGCTTTAGGTGCAATCCTAGAATGGACTGATGAAAATCAATATGTTTATGGATTAAAGGGTGAAAAATTTATAGATTGTCTTGGTGGTTTTGGTATTTATACATGTGGTCATAGAAATGAAGAAATATTAGAGGTCGTAAGAGCTCAGCTTGAACACCAAGCACTTCATTCACAGGAATTATTAGATCCATTGAGAGGATATTTAGCAAAGGCAGTTGCTGAAATAACACCTGGTGATTTGAAATATTGTTTCTTTACAAATGGTGGTGCAGAGGCTGTTGAAATGGCATTAAAGCTTGCAAGAATAGCTACAGGTGGTAGATGGTATATTTCAACTGTACATGCATTTCACGGAAAATCTATGGGAGCCGTATCAGTTGGTGGTAAGAGTACATATAGAGTGCCATACGCACCTATGGTACAGCAGGTAGTTCATGTTGAATATGGAGTATCAGAAGATATACGAAAAGCAATTTATAATTTGATAGAGGTTGGAGAAAAACCGGCAGCTGTTATATTAGAACCAATTCAGGGTGAGGCTGGAGTAATTGTTCCACCTGATGGTTATTTAACTGAAGTTAGAAAAATTTGTGATGAAACTGGAGTTGCTTTAATATTTGATGAAATTCAAACAGGTATGGGTCGAACTGGTACAATGTGGAGATGCGAGGCAGAAGGTGTTACTCCAGATATAATGACTTTTGGTAAGGCATTTGGCGGTGGAATAATGCCAATTACAGGTATTATATGTAGAACACATATGTGGACCAAACAATTAGTAGATAATCCATGGCTATTAGGTTCGCCAACATTTGGTGGTAATCCTTTAGCATGTAGTGCAGCTTTAGCTACTATTAGATATATGATAAAAAATGATGTTCCAGGTCAGTGTAAGAAAAAAGGAGTATTATTAAAGGATGGATTATTGAGCTTAGCTAAAAAATATCCAGAGATTATTGAAGAAGTTAGAGGAGTAGGATTAATGCTCGCAGTTGAATTTAAAGATACGAAATATGGATATCAAGTATCAAAAGGATTATTTAAAAGAAGAGTTTTGACTGCGGGTACTTTGGTTAATGCCAAAACAATTAGATTTGAACCATCAGTTTTGATAACTGAAGAAGATATTAAATCTGTTATTGAAAAGATGGATTTAGCATTAGAGTGTACAAAGAGAGTATTTAATCTTTAATTACAATGGCGTAAATTTTGGTTTACGCCATTAATTTTTAGGAGGGGTTAATATGGAATGGATGATGTATATAAATGGTAATTGGACAAAGGGTGAATTAGAAAAAACATATGAAACACTAAATCCATATGATGGATCACATTTAGCTTATATTTATGAATCATCAGAACGTGATGCACTAGTTGCTATTAAGGCGGCAAAATATTCTTTTTATGATGATAGAAAATGGAGAGATATGGATTCTCAAACAAAAGGAGATATTTTATTAAGAATCGCAGATATTCTTGAAAGTAGAAAAGAAGAATTTGCTCGTCTTGAAGTATTAGATAATGGTAAGCCACTTAGAGAAGCAGAATGTGATGTTGATGATGCTGTTCATAATTTTAGATATTATGCATCATTAATTAAAGCACCATATGGTGGAGTTTATGATGTAAATAGTGGATTTGGTAAGATGCATTCATATACAATTCATGAGCCAACTGGAGTATGTGCATTAATTACACCTTGGAATTATCCTTTACTTATGGGAGTATGGAAATTGGCACCTGCACTAGCTGCTGGTAATAGTGTAATATATAAGCCATCTCCATATTGTGTTTTAACAAGTATTAAACTATTTGAAATTTTTGATGAGGTTGGTATTCCTAAAGGTGTGTGCAATTTATTAATTGGTGGTGCAAATATCGGGAATATTTTGTCAAGCTCTATGGATGTAGATATGATTACATTTACAGGCTCTACTAAGGCAGGACAAATGGTTATGAAAAATGCAGCATCTAATGTTAAAAAAATAGGGCTTGAATTAGGCGGAAAATCACCAAATGTTATCTTTGCAGATTCTGACTTAGACGGTGCAGTAGAATGGGCAATGCTTGGTATATTTTTAAATCAAGGTCAAATATGTAGCGCTGGATCTAGAATTATAGTTGAAGAATCTTTTCATGATAAATTTGTTAAAAGATTAGTTGAGCGTGCTAATAATATTACTTTAGGTAATCCTTTAAATAATCCTGATATGGGTCCTGTCGTAAATGAAATACAAATGAATAGAGTATTAGATTATATAGAATTAGGAAAAAAAGAAGGAGCTAAGTGTATTCTTGGTGGGTATAGATATACTGATGGAGAATGTAAAGATGGTTATTTTATTAAGCCTACAATATTTGATGATTGTAGCAGTGAAATGAGGATAGTAAAAGAAGAAATATTTGGACCTGTTGTAACTATACAGACATTTAAAACCGAAAAAGAAGCTATTGATATGGCTAATGATTCACCATATGGACTTGCAGGTGCTGTATTTACTAGCGATGGAGCGAAAGCTTTAAGAGTAATCAAAGAAATAAGAGCTGGAATAACATGGATTAATTGTTATAATCCTTGTTTTAATGAGGCTCCTTGGGGCGGATATAAAATGAGTGGTATAGGAAGAGAGCTTGGAATTAAAGGCTTAGAGGAGTACCAAGAAATCAAACAAATTAATATTAATTTATATCCAGGTACTGTTGGTTGGTACAACAATTAGGGGGAAATTTATATGTTAAAAGATGATTTGCCAAAAATTATAACTGTAAAATTGCCAGGGCCAAAAGCCTCAAAGGTGATTGAAGATAGAAAAAAATATATTCCAAATGCGATAGGATGTGTGTATCCTGTAGTTATTAATAGAGCAGAAGGGGCTATTGTTGAAGATGTAGATGGAAATAAGTTTTTAGATTTTATTGGTGGTGTAGGAGTATTAAATATTGGCTATAGTCATCCTGAAATTATTAAAGTGGTTAAGGAACAATCAGAAAAATATTTTCATGCTATGTTTAATACTATGACTCATGAGGGATATGTGAATTTAGCAAAGGAGTTATGTAATTTAGCTCCTGTAAGAGGAAAAGATAGGAAAGCGTATTTTGCTAATTCAGGAGCGGAAGCAGATGAAAATGCTGTTAAAATAGCTAAGGCAAATACAAAAAGACCGAATATAATTGTTTTTTCTGGAGCATTTCACGGAAGAACACATTATACCATGGCTATGACTTCTAAAAAAGCATATGCCAAAGGAATGGGACCTTTAGCTGATGGTGTATTTAGAGCAAAATTCCCATATTATTATAGAACTCCAAAAAATATCAAAGAAGAAGATTATTTAGATTATTATATGAATAGCATTTATGATATTTTTGAAGAATGTGCTGACCCTTCTACAATAGCAGCAATTGTTGTTGAACCTCTTCAGGGAGAAGGCGGTTTTATTCCTGCTCCAATCGAATGGGTGAAGGCAATAAGAGAACTTTGCGATAAATATGGAATTTTATTGATTGCCGATGAGGTTCAATCTGGTATTTGTAGAACAGGCCGAATGTATTGTACAGACTACTGGAAGGACGAGGGTGTTGAACCAGATATATTAACTTCTGCAAAATCAATTGCTGCAGGAATTCCACTTTCTGCAATTATTGCTTCAAAAGAAATAATGGATTCAGTAGAGCCAGGGGTAATCGGTGGAACATTTGGAGGAAATCCTTTAGCATGTAGTGCGGCTTTAAAAGTGATTGAAATAATGAAGCGTGATAATTTTGAAAGAAGAAGCCGAGAAATAGGTGAAATTGTAAAAAATAGATATAAAGAGATGCAAGAAAAATATGATGTTATTGGCGATATAAGGGGAATTGGTGCTATGGTTGGCATAGAGTTTGTTAAAAATAAAGAAACAAAAGAACCAGCACCTGAATTAACTAAAAGTATTATATTAGAATGTGCTAACAACGGATTATTAGTTGAGGGTGCTGGTACATTTAATAATGTAATTAGATTCTTAGCTCCTTTAGTAATTACTAATGAACAATTATATACTGGTATTGATATTTTAGAAAGCGCGATAAAAAAAGTATTAAATAAAAAAGTAATATAAAAATGTATATGTTATTGTTAAGTAATCAATCCCTTAGGGGATTCACGGCCTAGATTGAAGCTGATTGTACATTTGTACTTTCAGCTTCTTTTTTATGTAATAATTGAATTCCACCTTCAAGTAAATATATACGAATTGAGTTTATATTTTTTGGCATTTTTGGATAATTACTTTGTAATTATTTAATCTTTGATTTCAAATATGGATAATTGATAATATTTTTTCTTTTTAGATCTATCTCTGCCTGGTACTTTAGGCATTGATGAACAATGTGATAATATATTTTGAATACCACGTTTAACTCGATATAACATCAAACCTGATTCACCATATTTTTTTATAATATTGTTTTCATCATATTCATCCTTAAATGATTTATAACATTCTAGACAATTATAATAGCTTTTGTTTTTGGTTATTATCAAGTGTGTAATATAGGTTGTTGCCAAAGAAATTATATAAGCTAAATTATTTATAGCTTTTAATTTTCTAACCATAAATTTTTCAAAGGAATATTCACCTTTGATAAATCTAAAGAACTCTTCAATTCTCCATCTCATTCGATATGATTTCAAAACTAATATACAATTTTCTTTTGATGAACAATCAATGTTAGTAATATAGACTCTTTTATCATTATCAAAATTAACTGTTTCAATTACTAACCAAATATCATAATTGAAATCTTTATGCCTAACTTTTATTGAACTAAATTTTTGTAAAATTAATTTATTCTTTGCACTTTTGAATGATGCTACATATTTTCCTTTTATTCTTTTACAAATGTCACTAATTGATTCAAATCCCTTGTTTGTAATGTATTTTCTATTATCTTTGCACCTACAAACAAAGAAATTGGTTGATTTATGTATAGGATTAAGATAATTTGCACCATCATAACCTCTATCAAGAACTACAGTTATTTTGTTATTTGTACATTTGAATACTTGATTTAAGTGATTTGTTGTTTTAGTAGTATTGAATATTTTATCTGCCTCATTGGTTTTATCTGAGTAGATATTTAATACTAATGGAAGAATGGTATTATTAGTTCCTATAACTACTATACCAGTAACATTATAACCTTTTTCTTTAGGCCTACCTTCTTTAGAACCATCATGTATTTTTGTTAAATTCTCAAACCTAAAACCGTAAGGCTTTATAATATCTGATTCGTCAACATTCACCATAATCGGTGATTTAGATAAGTAGGAAATATTATATTTAATCAAATTATTATCGTCTAAATAGAATTTTATCAATCCATCTGTTAATCTTTTTTCAGTATATATTAGAGGCATATTTTCATTTAATGTTCTTGCTATCTCAGATATTTTAGTAGAACCGGTAATGAGTAATCCCCATAACATATCTAATACAAATTTTTTGGTAGGTCTTGATACATTCGAATTAAATAAAGTATCGTTTAAAAACGTGATTAAATCTTGTTTTAAATCACGGCAAAAATTGCTATAATTAATCATAGAAAAAAGTCCTTTCAATATTGATTTTGGTTAATTTGGCTGATCAACCATTTTCAATTATATTCGAATGTGACTTTTTTCGCTATATAAAGCCTTTTTTTGAATTATTCAATTTCATCAAAAATGAAGGAAATTAAATATTTTGAAAAAAATATATAAACTCAATTACTTAAGTATTAATTTTAATTTAAATATGCTAAAATTAACTAGGAGAGAACGTTATTTTTAAGAAAGAGGCAAAATAATGGAAAGTTTAGTATTTACACTTAATGCAGTATTACCTATTATTTTTTGTATAGTAATTGGTTATGTATTAAAGTTATTAAAAATATTTCCTAATTCATTTTGGGGAACTTTAAATAAAATATGTTTTAGAGTCTTTTTACCTCTTTTATTATTTAAAAATATATATGATATAAAAGATATTAGTGATGTTGGAACATATTGGAAAGTATTATTATTTTGTGCAATAACAATA
>JAFXXC010000014.1 GCA_017542485.1 Acholeplasmatales bacterium | reverse complement strand
ATCTCAACAAAATCAGAACCTGAAATTGAGAAGAATGGTACTCCTGCCTCACCAGCTACAGCCTTCGCAAGTAATGTTTTACCTGTACCTGGAGGACCAAAAAGTAATACTCCTTTTGGTACTCTAGCACCTATTTCATTATATTTTCTAGGATTTTTTAAGAAATCAATTATTTCTACAAGTTCTTCCTTTTCCTCATCACATCCAGCAACATCCTTAAAAGTTACTGTCTTTGATTTAGATAGCTTAGCTGTTGATTTAGCAAAATCAAATGCACCACCAGCTCCACCTTGCATTTTAGATAAACTTCTGAATAATATGAACATTATTATTCCAATAATGATATACGGAATAAGAGAAATCAATAATGATAACCATATATTTTGTGATAAAATGTCCACTTTTAAGTTTAATTTAGCAAATTGTGTTCCATCTTGAATCTTAGTGATTGTATCATATGTTACAACTACACTAAATGATTTTGTTGAACCATTTAATGTATATTTACCAGTTAATGTATATAAATTATAATTTTCTCCACCTACTGGCTTAGCGACAACGTCCTTATTAATAGCATCAGCGTTATAGTTTGTAACAAAATCATTATATGATAATGTTTCAACTCTATCTCTAGCGATATAATTAATCAAAAATATAACACCAACTATTGCAATAACTACTACTAATAAAAACATTAGGTCAAATTTTTTCTTTTGGCCCTGACCGTTTTTATCATTATTTTGCATAATCTAATAACTCCTTACTTAGTATAAATCTCCTCTTTTAATACACCTACATATGGTAAATTTCTATAATGTTCCTCGTAATCAAGTCCATATCCAACAACGAACTCATTTGGAACTAATCCACCTACATATGATGGTGTAATATCAACAACTCTTCCCTCTGGTTTGTCCAAAAATACACAAAATGCTACTGACTTAGCACCATTTTGCATAAACAAATTCTTTACAGCACTAATAGTTCTTCCTGAATCAAGAATATCATCTACAACAATAACATGTCTTCCCTCAACAACAGGAACGTCACCCTTAACTGTTATAGTACCTAAAGAATGTGTGCCACTATATGAAGAACACTTTAAATAATCAACAGAGCACTTAATGTCAACATACTTTAATAAATCAGACATAAAAGGTAAGCATCCTTTTAATAATCCAATAAATAATGGATCCTTATCTGCATAATCTTTATTAATTGCTGTACCTACTCTTTTTGTTATTTCCTTTATTTGGTCTTCAGTAACAAATATCTTTTCGATATCATCATTTAAATCATAACTCATAATCTATCTCCTCCACTACAAGATAAATACTTCCCTTTTGTTTCATCTTATATACTTCATTGCTCTTTAAATAATCATATATCCATAATAGCTTCCCAGAACTATCACAAATAATAGGAATATTATTTCTAATACGTGTTGGTATCTTTCTATCTATAAACACCCTAGATACCTTTTTAATACCATTATCGATTGAAATAAAATCACCTGGCTTTTTTGCTCTAATCTCTAAAGGCAACTTTAGTTCATTATAGCATAATTTAATATACTTTGCATTATTTAGAGGAATATTTTTTGAAAAATAGATTCTATATTTATCATCAAAAATTCCCTCATTTTCTATATCAATAACTATTGGCTTTGGTATAACATTATCATTTTTTCCAATATATGCTTTATCATACTCCCTAAACAATAAAAAGCCATTACTTAAAGCCAAATATTTATTGCCATTATCGTCATCTAAAAAAACTACAATATCATTAATTATGTTATTATTCCTATTGATATTATTCCTCTCAAGAATTAAAGAAATTATATCTTTTCTAACTGCTATATCAAATTCATTAAAGCTTTTTATATCAATAACATCATTATTATCACTTAAATATTTAATACTGATTCCTCTAATAAAATCAAAAGCTTCATGAACCATTAAAGAATATTTTTCTATTTTATCATATATGTCTCCACATTCTTTTTTTAATAGTGGAATAACATTATGCCTTAATCTATTTCTTAAATATAAATTTGACTCGTTAGATGAATCCTCAAAATATTTAATATTATTCAATTTAGCATATTCATATAATTCATCTTTGCATACACAAAGTAAAGGTCTAATTACTCTATATTTAGAATTATCATATTTTACTGCAATACCACCATATCCATACAAATTAGAACCATCCATTATTTTCATTATTACTGTTTCTAATTGATCATCTAAATGATGTGCTGTAGCGATTAAATCGGTGTTATATTTCTTACATAATAATTCAAAAAAATTATATCTTGCTTCTCTAGCCTTTGCCTCAAAATTCCCATCGCCATCAAAATGATAATTAAGTAATTCAAAAGGACAATCTAATTCAATAGCGAAATTTTTCATTGCTTCTTGTTCTATCTTAGATTCTAACCTTACATTATGGTTAACATGAGCAAGCACAACATTATACCCTAATTTCTTTAAGATGTTAATTAATACTACAGAATCAACACCGCCAGATACAGCACATATAATGGTATTATCAATATTCAATTTGTTATTTTCAATAAATGCTTTTACTTTACCTTCCATATAACAAATCCTCGTTTAATGTATTATACATTAACACTTATATAAATAAAAGAAAAATCACACTAATAAATAGTGTGAAATTATGTTAAAAATTATGCTAACACTTTTTTGATATAATCAATAATTGCCTTATCCTTAGCATTTGCAAAAAAATACTTTTTAAATGTATCTCTATCAATTGTATCTAATAAGAATTGTTGATCAATTTCCTTTAAAATATCAATCATAGGTCTATGTGTTATTTCTTTAACACCATCTAATATCTTCTTATTTCTTTGCTCAGGAACAACTCTTTCCTTTGGATATCCACCACCAAATGGTGCCTTAAATAAATTTTCATAAACATTCTCAAGGTTTAATTCAGCACCCCAGCCAAAACCTTTAGCGTATGGCATAGAGATTGCATTACCATCATTAATTTGTCCAAATAAATATGCATCTGATGGTTCAACAATTAAACCACATAACATTTTAGGGAATGAATTTAGTGCTAGCATTGCACCTGCACCAGTTCCACATCCTGTGACAATAAAGTCAGCAGCACCTGAATTTATTAATATTGCAGCTAATAATCCATTTTGAACATAAGTTAATGGCTTATCTTCTACACCTAACATACCATAATTATCAACAGTATGACCATATTTTGTGGCAACTTTATTTAATGTGTTATAAATTAACTCATTTTTAGCTGCCTGTGAATTTTCGTTAATTAATGCTATTCTCATTTTTATCTCCTTCTAAAATAAATTATCAATTTCCATTTTAGCTTTTTCTATAATTTTGTCAACATCTGAACCAATTATATCTAGGCCTTCTGCCTTAATATAATTAATATCAAAGACCTCAAAGAAGGTATTAAACATTGCCTTTACATATCCAAAGCCATAATCATCAGAAATTATATAACCACCTGAGGTAGTGACATAATAAACTTTCTTAATATTACATAATGTCTTAGGCTTACCAGCCTCATTATATCCAAATGTCAAACCACCGATATTAATATTTTCAAAATAAATTTTTAAAAGTGCAGAAAAAGATAAATCCCAATATGGTGATGATATTACTATGATATTAGCATCCTTAAAATCATTTGCGTATTTGAACATACTATTAGAATAATTTTTATTGGCTCTTAATTCATCTCGCTCTTTCAAAAGCCTAGAATCCATAGGTTTAATATCTTCTTCGTCCAATTTAATTTCTTTGTAATCACTATTTAATTTTTTTAACAAATAACGAGCTAACTCATTAGTTCTTGATTTTTCTCTTACACAAGAATTTATATACAATATTTTATCCATAATTACCAATATAAATAATTATATGGGACGATTGCTCGACCCATATAATTTAAATACTATTCAGCTTTTCCTACTGAACCAAACATTTCCATTTTAATCTTAACGATTTCTTTTATAGCTTCAGTACCAGGAGCAAGTAACTTTCTTGGATCAAATCCTTTACCCTCTAAATCTTTACCAGCTTCAATATACTTTCTAGTAGCTTCTTGGAAATATAATTGACATTCAGTATTAACATTAATCTTACAAACACCTAAAGATATAGCCTTCTTAATCATATCCTCAGGAATACCAGTACCACCATGTAAAACTAGTGGAATATCTCCAACCTTAGCTTTGATAGCCTTTAAAGCATCAAAATCAAGTCCTTGCCAATTTGCAGGATATTTACCATGAATGTTTCCGATACCTGCAGCTAGCATATCAATACCAGTTTCCTTTAATGTGAAACATTCTTCAGGATCAGCAACCTCGCCCTTACCAATGACACCATCTTCTTCACCACCGATAGTACCAACTTCAGCCTCAACTGTAGCGCCTAGGAAATGTGCTTTAGCAACGATATCACGTGTCTTTGCTAAATTCTCGTCAAGTGGATAATGGCTTCCATCAAACATTACTGATGAATAACCAGCTAGAAGTGCCTTTTGAGCACCTTCATATGTACCATGGTCTAAGTGTAGTGCAACAGGAACAGTAATGTTCATTGATTTAATCATTGCTTTAACCATGTCGGCAACAACATTGTATCCTGTCATATATTTATTTGCACCCTCTGAAACACCTAACATAACTGGTGATTTAAGCTCCTGTGCAGTTTGTAAAATAGCTTTTGTCCATTCTAAGTTATTGATGTTAAAAGCACCTACGGCATAATGACCTTCCATTGCTTTTTGCATCATATCTTTTGCATTAACTAATGGCATAAATAATTCCTCCTCTTAAATTCAATAGTTCTTTTACTGTTAATTATTATACATTAATTTGCTTATAAAAACAATAGAAATTGTATAAGCAAATCGAAAAATGATTTGTTGTAAACAATATTGATTTTTGTTAACACATCCATTCAAATATCAAAATTAAAACCCTACAAGTATTTCTAATTTACTTAGTTCAACTTATAGGGTTAACCTTTAATATCTATTTAATATCTTTCTTCTTTAATAATAAATATGCCAAATAATAATTAATACAACTCCAAGCAATAGGAGTAATAATATTACTAACAATCTCAGATTTGGAATAATCACTGATAGCTAACGTATTCATTGATTGGAAAGGATTTATCCACTGGAATACACTTAAAAAATTAATTAATCCATCCATATTTGTTTCATAAACTTTTATTGCAGAAATAATAGCTGAAAATATACCACCAACAAATTGGAATCCAAACAATGCCACAACATACATAAATGCAGACATGCCCTGTGTTCTAAATATATTAACTAACAATAAAATAATAGATGCTACAAATATATATGCAAGTACATCAAATAATACTGTTAAAAACATATTACCAATATAGGAAGCCGCATCAACACTTTGTGGTATTACAGGGAAAAATATTAATCCTGCAATAAATGATAAAATACCATATCCTACCATTACAATAATTATAAAAATAGTTGTAGATAAAAAGCTTGACACATGAACTCTATATTTAGATGTTCCAATTATAATCTTATTTCTAATAGTTCCATCCTTAAAATCAGATGCTAATACAATAGAAACAAATATCGGCATCAAAAATCCAAACAAAGAACCTGGATTTAAAGCAGATTGCATACTATTAAGTGCACCTGAAGATGCTCTTAATTCGCTAACATATTGCTCTGCGCCCTCAAGATTTGCTACCACTTTTTCTAAGATAAAATTCAAAGTTGGAACAACTAACGCAAACACTCCTGCTATTACACAAATAATAATAAATTGTTTTGACTTGAAAAATCTATATAGATCACTCTTTAGAAGATTACGCATGACGCTCACCTCCTATAAGATTTAAATAATACTTCTCTAAATCTCCTTCAACCTTAGTAACACCACTAATACTTATTCCATTATCCTGAAGTAATTTCAATATGTCATTAAGATTGTATTCACCTATTATCTTAACACCAGCATTAAACTTAATAACCTCATAATTTAAAGATAATAAATCATATGCCTTATCTATATAATCTACATTCAACACTAATTCTGGCTTAACACTATCAGTTAATTCATCCTTAGATATTTCTTTTAACATTCTTCCATGAGAAATGATACCATAGCGTGTTGCTACTAAAGCTAATTCAGATAATATATGTGATGAAATTAAAAAAGTAACACCATAATTTCTATTCAAATCAATAATTAAATTTCTTATCTCAACTATACCTTCTGGATCAAGTCCATTCATTGGCTCATCTAACATAATAAATTCTGGATTAGATAGCAATGAAAAAGCAATACCTAATCTTTGACGCATACCTAACGAAAAATTAGCGACCTTCTTCTTGTCATCAAAAATAGTATCTAATCCTACTAATGACAACACTCTCTTATGCTCATTAATATCAGTATTACCATAAATTAATCCAGCCATCTTCATATTATCTTTTAAAGTCATATTTGGATAAATAGAAGGTGACTCAACTATAGCACCAATTTTCTTTCTATAATTCAATATGTTTTTATCTTTACTATCAATACCATAAATAGAATAACTACCACTTGTTTGATGTACTAATCCTGCTATTATTCTTATTACAGTAGTTTTACCAGAACCATTTTCACCAACAAATCCGTAAATATCTCCTTTGTTGATAGTCATAGAAAACTCATTTAATGCGAGCTGATTTCCATATCTCTTTGTTATATTATCACAAGATATAATAACATTACTCTCCATCGCTTTTTTCCTCTACTACTTCCTCTTTATTATCTTCCAAAGGCTTACTTTCAGACTGATTATTATCCTTATTTTCCTCTTTAACAATACCCTTTAAATAAAAATATCCAATCACAATTCCACCAGATAATATTAACAATGCAGCTATTACATCAACAAACCACAAATGCCATAAAGATTCAAACCAAATTACATATATAACCATAAAAAGTATTGTGTAAACAGTAACTAATAATATATGTTTAAAATGTTTTTTTACAAAATTAGTTTCCAAAGAAATCATTCCCTTCATTTTATATATTATCACAAATATGATTAATAATCATTATTTGTTTATATAATAATTAAAAACTGTTAGATTACTAACAGTCAATTTGTTAATCATTGAATATGTCAACAGAATCATCTTCATAATCAAAAAGTGAATATATGCCTTCTGATTTAGATAACATTTCATATTCCTGTTTCATATTATTATATTTATCTAAAACTTTGTTTTCTTCTTCTTTAGCTTTAGTCATAATAGATTCGAAATTATCAGCCAAATGCTTAACAATTCTACTTTCAAGTTTTCCATTCTTGGCATCATTTTCTAATATTTCAATAATCTTCTCATCGTCAAATGATGCTTTATAGCTTCTCTTACAATATAATGCGCTTGCTATATCAGCAACTGCTAATATCTTATCACCCAAAGATAAATCAATAGCCTTTAAACCTAAAGGATAACCACTACCATCTAATTTCTCGTGATGGTGTGAAGCGATATTAACAATCTTATATGAAAAACAACCATCGATTATTTCTCTAGTATACTTCGCATGATTTCTCATTTCCTCAAGCATTTCACCCTCAAGTTTTCCAGGATAACATAATACGCTAAGTGGAACTCTAATCTTACCAATATCATGTACAAGGGCAGCTAACTTTATTTCTGCAATCATACCATCTGTTAGTCTTGATAATTTCGCAAGTTCTTCAGCTATAATAGCTGTTGTTACTGTATGAGCTAATGTCTCATGATTATGGAATTCAAAAGAGAATGTTGCCATATCAATAAATCCTTCTAGCTCTTCAACTGTATAATTTGCAAGTGACATATACTTACTAGTCTCATAAATAAATAAATTAGCTTTGTTATTTAGTTTTTCTAAAATATCTGGTTGTTCTTTTAACAATTTAAACATTTTTTTAACTTGATCTGGATGAAAGATTCCTCTTTTATCATTAATAATTAAATCCTTCATCTCATCAACGTTATATTCTTGATAATTATAAATAACTATTTGATTTGCAAGTGACATTAATAAACCACATTCATGATTTATATTACTTGCATCAGGTAGATACTTACTTTTATAAAAGAATAATGGCTTTGCTGCCTCGCCAAGTGGTGAACAGTTTTTAATAAATGAATATGATGAAGCTGCTCTTAAAGCATTATTACCCATTGGAACTTCACCATCATGATAAAAACATCCAATATCCTTTAATAAGCATAATAAAACTAGCTTTCTTCCTACTTCTTCATCAACAAATCCATATTTTTCAATGTAACGCTTTAAAATGAATGCACTTCTCATACTAGCATCCATATAATTATGGTTTATTTCATTTAAAACCTTTCTTAAATATTTCAAAATAGTACTATCATTAAAATAATAAGTTACATTAGAATTTTCCTGCATATTATCCACCCACTAAAACAAAACATTTAAATTATTATAAAATAAAAAAATAGCACTTTCAATGCTATTTTATTCTTTCATTTTCTTTCATAATTTTATAACTTTTTAAGTATTTCAACATGACCAGAATGAGTATGATAAATACTACCAACAACCTTAACTCCATTCATAATTTCATGTTTAACTATTTCACTTTGTTTTATCTTATTAATAGTATTCTTAATATTAAGTTTTGTCGCAATAATAGGGCTCATTTCATTACCGATAGCTTTCTTTATTTCTTTAGTAATTTCCACAATATATCCAGAATGGTCCTTATCTAAAGCTGCTGCCACTGCACCACAACCTGAATGTCCCATAACCATAACAAGCTTGCAGCCTAAATGCTCAATAGCGTATTCTACACTACCAAGTCCATAATCACCAATAACATTACCAGCAAGTCTAATTACAAATAAATCGCCAATACCTTTCATAAATATACTTTCAGGTATTACTCTTGAATCAGAACAAGTAATTATTACAGCGAATGGATTTTGACCATGTCTATGCGTATGAATTCTTTTTTCTAATGATATATCGCCATGATGATTTTTTTCAGCGTCAATATAATCATTATTCCCCTCAATTAACCACTTTAATGCAATATCTGCTTCTACCATAAACTCCTCCTAGAAAATAGGTGCGAACATATTTAAAATGAATGCAATTATTTTTTGATTAAATGGACGTTTCTTCCAAATTGCATATGTGACTAATAATGAATCTTTCAATTCATTGACATAATCATCCTTCATCTTAATTATTTCCTTAGAATTAATAATTAACGCACCACATTCATAATGCAAAAACAAACTTCTATAATCCATATTAACAGTGCCTATAAAAGCATATTTTTCATCAACAATAATATTCTTAGCGTGATTAAAGCCTCTATTCATCTCATAAATTTTACCACCAGCTTTTAATATATTCCTATAATTTGCTCTACCCATATAAAATGGTGCTTTTTTATCGGGAATATGTGGCATTAATATTCTAACATCAATTCCTTCTTTTGCCTTTAATGCGATAAGATCAATCATTGCATCATCAATAATAAAATAAGGTGTAGAAATATATAAACTCTTTTGTGCACACATAATTAAAGCCTTAAATAAATCATATGATGGATTATTATCAAATAATGGTCCATCACCATATGCTAAAATATATCCCTCATTATCAAATTTTTCATGTTCAACATCTTCTAATTCCAACACTTTTTTAGTTGATGTATACCACATTTCAGCGAACAATACACTAAATGAATTAACTATTTCCCCTTGATATTTTCCACAATTATCTCTCCAATATCCAAATCTATCCTTCATATGAATATATTCATCTGCCAAATTATCTCCACCACAATATGCTATAACTCCATCAATTACCACAATCTTTCTATGATCACGATAATTAACAAGAATATTTAAGTTTAAACCTAGTGGTTGGAAATTATATATTTGACAATTAGGGATAGAGGCAAGCTTCTTAATAAGCTTTCTATGAAGTGGTCCCTTACTACCGACATCATCATAAATAATTTTAATATTTACACCCTCATTACCTCTATCAAGCAAAACCTCATATAATTTATCCATTAAATATCCAGGAGATAAAATGAAAAATTCCATGTATATAGTTTTTTTAGCTTTTTTCATTTCTTCAAGCATATCTAAAAACTTTTCATAACAATTAGAGAAAAACTGAAACTTTGAATTACCATATACAGGTGCGAATGTTTCCTTAGAAACAATACTTGCTAAGTTATAACCTACATAATCAATTTCCTTTAACTCTTCAATTTGAGTATTAGTAGGCATTCCCATTACAGTGCTATGTATTTTATCCTTTTTTCTTTTTGATAACCTTCTTGATGTGGCATTATAATAATACAATAACAAAAATGGCAAAGGTAAAACTAATATACAGATTGACCAAACAAGCTTGTAATTAGCGCTCATAGGCTTATTAATTATATATAAAACCTGTAACACAGCGATTCCTTGTACAACAAAAAATACATAATTAATTCCTCTACTAGACTCTATGAACATTCTAATCATCAAATAAATAACTCCAGCCTGTAAAGCAAGAACTACTAAAGTAGTTAAATATAAAATTAATCTTTTCCAAATAGGAAGACTAAGTCTTTCATTTTCAGTCATTGTCATATTTCAATACCTCTAGTTAATTATACAATTATAATACAATCATTTCAATAAAATGAAAATAGCGAGCAAAAGCCCACTATTTTATTAATATTAATATTCACAATTCTTAGGTGTTCTAGGATAAGGAATAACATCTCTAATATTCTCAACACCTGTTAAATACATAATTAATCTTTCAAATCCCATACCAAATCCAGAATGGATATTTCCTCCATATCTTCTTGTATCTAAATACCATTCAATTGGTTCTGGATCAACATTTAATTCCTTCATTCTATTTAATAGAACATCTAAATATTCTTCTCTTTGAGAACCACCCATTAATTCGCCTGAACCAGGTACTAATAAATCTACAGCCGCTACAGTCTTATTATCAGGATTTACCTTCATATACCATGCCTTAATATCCTTAGGCCAGTTTGTAACAAAAACAGGTCCATTAAAATGTTCAGTTAAGAACTTCTCATGCTCTTTAGCAATATCATCTAAATAAGAAGGCTTAAATTCCCACTTAATGTTTTGTTTTAATAATAGATCAACAACATCATGATGTGATATTCTTGTAAACTTAGAAGTTAACAATTTCTCAAGTCTTTCTCTTAATCCCTTTTCAATAAATTGACTACAGAAATTAATCTCATCAGAAGCATTATCAAGTACATACTTAACAACATATTTTAACATTTCTTCTTCGATATCCATCAATCCCTCTAAATCACAGAATGCCATTTCAGGTTCAATCATCCAGAATTCATTTGCATGTGTTTTAGTATTTGAATTTTCTGTTCTAAAAGTTGGTCCAAATGTATAAATGTCACTAAATGCCATAGCGAAAGTTTCACCTTGTAATTGACCAGAACCAGTAATAAATGATTGTTTACCAAACAAATCTTTACTAAAATCAACCTTCTTATCATCTCCATAAGGTAAATTATTCATATCGAATGTAGTTACCTTAAACATTTGATCACTACCCTCACAATCTGCACAAGTAATAAGTGGAGTGTGAACATATAAATAACCATTTGATTGGAAATAAGAATGTACTGCCATTGCAGCTACACTTCTTATTCTAAATACAGCATTAAACATATTTGTTCTAGCTCTTAAATGAGCATTATCTCTTAAGAATTCAAGAGTATGTCTCTTTGGCTGAATAGGATAATCTTCAGGACAATCTCCAAGCATTACAACCTTAGTAGCTTTCATTTCAAGTGGTTGCTTTGCTTCAGGTGTTAATACAATCTCACCTTCAACCATAACACTCATACCTACTCTAAATTTTGATACTTCTTCAAAATTATCAATATTAGCAGGTTCATATACAACCTGTAAATTTAATATAGTAGATCCATCATTAATATTTAAAAAACCAAATTGTGATTGTGCTCTATTAGTTCTAACCCAACCATAAACTACAACTTTACCAGCCTTTTTTTCTTCAAAAATCTTTTTAATCTTATCTCTTTTCATTTCATTTCTCCTCTATTTTCTCTAATTCTTCACTATATTTTTTAGGTTCCTTTAAAATAATAACTTTACTATTTGGATAAAGCTTATTAATCTTATCAACAGCATGTTTTGCCTCTCCACTGCCACTATATAATATAAATGTTAATCTCTTACCATCTAGTTTTGTATCTCTTAACACTGTATTTATAGGACATGATAATCTTCCATTCCAAATAGGAGATGCAATATAAACTTCATCATAATTAGTTACATCATTATCGTAATTGATTAACTTTGCTTTCTTACCTATGCTTGCATGAAATCCACCCTTCATACATGCTAAAAACAAATTTTTACTTAACTTATATTTTGTTTCTACCTTTCTAATGTCAAAACCTAATTCTTTACATTTATTTGCTACAACATCGCCATTACCACTTCTTGAATAGTATATTAATAGCTTTGCCATAGTAACACCCCCTTAAATAAAAAAAGCCCTTAGACATTATCTAAGGACGAATTAACCGTGGTACCACCTTTATTCTATATAAATAACATTATATAGCACTCAATCCTGTAACGTAGGTATACGTGTAGTTCTACTAAATTTCTTCTACCACTCAAAGATGTTGTCCACTTAAACTATAATCTATTTCCACCAACCATAGACTCTCTATATAATCATTTAAGCTTTCTTCTTATCATCGCTTTAGATATATTATATAACTTAATTTTCTAATTTCAAATTATTTTTTTCCAGCTTTTCTTATTAATCCTATAACTACTGCAAATCCTAAAGATAATCCTGAATATAATAATGATGATAATAGTACTATTAACAAATACATTCCACCAATCCACATACCATTTAAATATCCGTTATAAGCATTC
Source organism: Acholeplasmatales bacterium (assembly GCA_017542485.1). Classification (GTDB taxonomy): domain Bacteria; phylum Bacillota_I; class Bacilli_A; order Acholeplasmatales; family Anaeroplasmataceae; genus Anaeroplasma. The sequence goes on along the minus strand of JAFXXC010000014.1, from coordinate 13,233 downwards.
GTACTCACATAATATAATATAAAATTTATACATGCAATGATTACTATAATGAATGGTATAGCTATAACTGTTCCCTTTAAATCTGCCTTACTCAAATTCATATGTAATGCAATAAAGAAACAAATAACAAAATATATCCACCAAACCCAATCAGTAGCTCCCTTAAAAAATGTTACAAAAATATTACCCAACATTTTAAAAAATTCGCTAAAAACAAATTCATTTCCACAAACTTTAACAAAACTATTAATTGAATCAACAATACCATCAAACACACTAGGCACCATTAACTTCATTAATAAAATCAATATTGTTGTACCAACTAATATTGGTGCTACACCAATAAAAAAGTTACCAATTATATGATAAATATTTCTTCTATTGTATGAATGATTAACATATCCTAATGTACCATCTTCACTATTTATCTGAAACAATTTCATTTCAGTAATTTTATGCAAGAATATTATACAAAATAATGCATGACTTAATTCATGTATAGGTGTTCCAATAATACCTGTTGTATAAATAACTGCTTTAGATGTTCCAGCTATTTTATAAAACAATTTATTTATTAAAGAAATAATAAAACCAACAACATATATTGATAATACAAATATTCCAACTTGTATCAAGGTGTTGATTAACGGAGTCATATTCTTATCCCCCTTCATAATAGTTATAAAATAACACTTAAGATTATACTCTTTTACATTTGATTTTTCTTCTAAAACATAAAATAATACATAAACATTTTATCAAAATCCATTATATTCATGCAACAATTATTATTAATACCGAATTATATTTATTTAATAATTTCAAATGAAATTGGATAATTTAATAATACTTTAAGTATTATTTGATTTTAAAGTAAATGTTGTGATATAATTTACTAGAATTTTAGGAGGTTATTATGGAAAATTTATCAGAACAAGAAATTGTTAGACGTAATAAGTTAGAAAAATATAAAGAATTAGGTATAGATCCTTTTGGACAAAGATATGATGTAAAAAATCATAGCCAACAAGTAAAGGATTTAGCTAATAAAGAAATAGAAAATATTAAAGCTCAAAATAAAGATCTTAACGAAGAAGATTTAAAAGCTAAACTTCATGAAGAATTAGAAGCTAAGAGTATTAATGTATCTGTCGCAGGAAGAATTATGTTCATTCGTAAAATGGGTAAAGCATCTTTCTTCTCTATTCAAGATAAAGAAGGTAAGATGCAAATTTATATCCGTAAAGATGTAGTTGGTGATGAAGCATACGATTTATTCAAACTAGCTGATATAGGTGATATTGTTGGTGTTGAAGGAACAGTAATGCTTACTCAAACTGGTGAAATCACAATCAAATGTGAAAAATACACTCACCTAGTTAAAGCATTAAGACCACTTCCTGAAAAATTCCATGGTCTTCAAGATGTTGAAGAAAGATATCGTAGAAGATACTTAGACTTAATTATGAATGAAGAGGCTAAGAGAGTTGCTATCCAAAGACCTAGAATTATTCGTGCTATGCAAGAATACTTTGATAATGAAGGATTCATCGAAGTTGAAACTCCAGTATTACAAAATATTCAAGGTGGAGCTACAGCTAGACCATTTATTACACATCATAATGCATTAGATGCTAACTTCTACTTACGTATCGCAACAGAATTACATTTAAAAAGATTATTAGTAGGTGGACTTGAAAGAGTATATGAAATAGGACGTATCTTCCGTAATGAAGGTATGGATAAAACTCATAACCCTGAATTCACAACTGTTGAATTATATCAAGCATTTGGTGATTTATCTTCTATGATGGATTTAAATGAAGGTGTAATTAGATATGCTGCACAAAAAGTAATTGGCAAAACAACATTCAAAAACCCATTCACTTCTATTGAAAATCCTGATGAATTAACAATCGAAAATGGTGGATTAATCGATATATCAAAACCATTTAGAAGAGTAACAATGTGTGAATTAATTAAGGAAGCTACTGGTGTAGACTTCAAGAATAATAACTATACTCTTGAAGAAGCTATTGCTATTGCTAAAGAGCACAAAGTTCCTGTTGAACCACATTTTACAGTAGGACATGTTATTAATGCATTCTTCGAAGAATTCTGTGAAGAAAAGTTAATTCAGCCAACATTCTTAATGGGTCACCCAATTGAAATATCACCATTAACAAAGAAAGATCCTAATGATCCAAGATTTGTTCAAAGATTTGAATTATTCATTGGTGGAAAAGAATTCTCTAACGCTTATACAGAATTAAATGACCCAATTGATCAAAGAGAAAGATTCGAAGAACAAATGAAGGAAAAAGCAAAAGGTAACGATGAAGCTAATGAAATGGATGTTGATTTCTGTGAATCATTAGAATATGGTATGCCACCTGCTGGAGGTATTGGTATCGGTATTGATAGATTAGTTATTTTCTTAACTGAATCTACTACTATTCGTGATGTTATTCTATTCCCTCAAATGAAGACAAGATAATATGGATAAAAATGATATTTATGAAGACTACGAATCATTTAAGCATGAAAACTATGAATTAATTAGTACTTTAGTAAAACATGATAGTAAAATTATTTCAAGGTTCTCTCCTGTTTTAATGGTTGTAGATTATCTTAGCTTAGAATACAAAAAAAGAAAATTATCAGAAGATGAAAAAATCTTCTTCTCTACTGGTTTTGATTACATATATGATAACTTCTCATTAATTAATTCTCTTTTTGAATTTACTTTCAAAAAAGATATGAAGGAAATGGAAAAATGTGCAAAAACAATTAATTTATTATTATATGTTAATGAATTCATTGATGAAGCACATAATACAATTGAAATAACAGAATCAGATATAAAGCCACTATTAGAATTCAAAGGAAAACTAATAGAAACAATAGAAAAACATAAAAATATCGAAGACGAATATTTTGTATATGTAAATGAACTTGTAGATAATCTATTCGCATCTAAAAATGTTGAATTACATACAATAGATGAAATCTATTATGAAATAGCTCAAGAATATGGCATTTATCAAGAAGATGATTTAACTATCTATAATGATATATTAAATGCCCAAATAGCTAAAACTAGAAAATAGCACTCAAAAAGTGCTATTTTTTCATATTTTCCCAAAATTATAATAAATTTATACAATATTCTTTTTATATACTATAGATGTCTTCAAAAGACAAAACACTTTTCTCCTTTTACTAAATATAGATAATAAATAGGCTTTAGATGCATTACATTAACTGTAGTGTTCCTAAAGCCTATTTGTTTTAATTCAAATCATAAAATGGTTTTAAATCTCTATTTCTATATTCATGCTTTTCATAATAACCAATTAAATTATAATTATCATCTCTTAATGCAATCATATAACCATCTTTATTTTGTTTTTCATTATAGAATGTATGAACAATATTATTGTTAATATCTTTTTTAAACCATTCTACTACTTTTAATATTTTTTCTTTAGATTCTTCATTATGACAATTAAGTAAATTACTACCTAGTAAATCTAAATTCTTCTTTTTATAAATATCTTTAGCAAAGTTATTCATATAAATTATTATATGATTTAAATCACAAATAATAATAGCTGTATCATCCACATCTATTAAACTTTTAAAATAAACACTTAAATCCATTTCAAAAACCTCTCATAAAATATTAAAACTACATTTTTTCGTTTTCTATATATTTAATAAATACATCTACTAATTTTGGATCAAAATGTGTACCTGATTCTTTTTTAATAATTTCTATCGCATCCTCAACAGGCATTGCATCTTTATAACATCTTTTAGAAATCAACGCATCAAATACATCAGCTATTGCCATTATTCTTGCACAAAGTGGTATATCAGTACCCTTTAATTTATTAGGATATCCTGTACCATCCCACCATTCATGGTGATATGTAGCTATATCAGATGCGAATTTTAAATATTCTTCATCTGTTATACCACTTAACATCTTTCTTACAACATCTCCACCACTAGCAGCGTGAACCTTCATTTCATCAAATTCTTCTTTAGTAAGCCTACCTGGCTTTCTTAAAATATTATCAGAAACTAATATTTTTCCAACATCATGCATAGGAGCTAGTGTATTAATTAAAGAAATGAAATGATCATCTATTTCATTTGAATATAAGCCAATTGCCTTAGCTCCTTCTGCTATAGCTTTAACATATTTGCTAGTACGTGTAATATGCTCACCTGTATCAGTATCTCTACTTTCAATTAAATTGGCAAGCCCTGAAATAATATGTTCCTGCATATTTAATAATTTCTTCTCATTATTAATTAATGCCGTATGAATATCATCCTGAACCAAATCGTTATAATAAATATAGCATAGACATGCACACATACCTATACTCATATAAGCAGTATGTATTTGCCAGAATGTCATTGGTAATATACCACCAACAAGCATAACTAATACCATTATAATTGTCCACATATCTCTATGGCGGAACCTTTTTCCTACAACAATCATACTAATAATTAAATATGCTAAACCTATGAAATAATATACTTCATAAATGATAAATAAATTACCTCTAAAATAACCATCATCATTAAAATAAAATACTAATCCAAATGGAGCTAATATAATTTCTACTAATATATTAGATAAGAAAAATAAACTTGCTATTCTAGACTCTCTATGTAATCCTAACGCACCTGAAAAGAATACAGCTAACAATGGTGAAATTGAAAACTGAATTACTGTTATAATTGTTAATGGTATTTTAAAGCTTTTATCATAATAACCACAATGAACAAAATACTCAGCCAATGTACAAACCATTACAGAAACAAATGTTAGTATATACCATATCTTTTGTGATTTAGTAAAACCCGAATACATTAAAACATGTAATGTCATAGTTAACATTAACAATTCTATTAAGATGACTGCACTCATATAAAAATCCAAATATGATCACCTCTATAATAAACAATCGTTTAATAACCTTACTCAATTATATCATAAAATTTAAATAACTCGCAAAAAAAATATCTCTGCCTTAATTAAATTAAAATTAAAGGGGCTGTGAAAAAACCTAGGTTTTGAATTTTAATTCATTATCAAGGTTTACAGCCCCTTTTTAATTTTTTTATAAATTATCTTGCAAGCCAACCACCATCAACAGCGATAGTAAAGCCATTGACATAATTAGATGCATCACTAGCTAAAAATATTGCAGCACCAGCTACATCACTTGGCTTACCCCATCTATTTTGTGGAATACGCTTTAATATTTCTTCTTGACGCTCTTCATCACTTCTAATTTGGGTTGTATTATTTGTTTCCATATAGCCAGGAGCTATTCCGTTAACATTAATACCCTTTGATGCCCATTCATTACATAAAGCTCTTGTTAAACCTATAACAGCACTTTTTGATGCTGTATAAGCTGGAACTCTTATTCCACCTTGATAGCTTAACATTGAACATATATTTATAATCTTTGCAGTTTTTCCTCTTTTTATATTTTCTTTAGCAAATTCCTGTGATAAGAAAAAAACTACATTTAAATTAACATCTATAACTTGATTCCAATCAGCTTCTAAAACATTAATAGCATCTTCTCTTTTTATAATACCTGCGTTATTTACTAAAATATCACAGCTACCAAAATGATTAAATGAGGCTTCTATAATCCCTTTAACTGGTTCTGTTGTAGATAAGTCAGCTCTAACTTCAAAGAATTTGCCTCCCAAATCTTCAACTAACTTTTTTGTTTCATCAGAGCTTCTTCTTGAAACTCCAACAACATTAGCTCCATATTTTGCATAAGCTACACATATAGCTTGTCCAAGTCCTGTATTAGATCCTGTAACAACAGCTGTTTTACCTTTTAAACTAAATAAATTATCCATCCTTAAAACCTCCATATTTTATACCACATAATGCAAAAAACGCTCGGGAAATCTAACACTGAGACGTCTTTATGATAGAATAGTGTTGGCACACAATTATTCTACATAAGTTATTATAACATACAACAATGCTTTTTTATACTTCCCTCAGCTAGATGGGTTGAGGGGAAAGGTTTAAAAAAACTATTTTTATTTATATATAGTAATAAAATCATAAAAGACTAAAAGATTTGAGCTAGAAAGCTTGATATAAATTCCCAAGTTTTTTCACAGCCCCTATCATTAACTATTCAAAATCATCTTTCTTATATGAAGTATTATATCCATGATTTTCATTTGGTCTTAAATCATTTGGATACATTGTATCAGAAAAAATATCTCTACCCACTTTAGTTATAATTTTATATACCTTCATATAATCCTCAATATCAACTATATTCATTCCACCTCTACTTTTTGTAGATGTTGTAGATACTCCAGCCACAATAAATACATCACCAACATTATGACTTTTATCAATAATACCTTGATGAACAGACACATTTGTTATTTCTTGGAATGTTTTTCTATCACAACTAGTATTAAATACACCTGTCTTAACATATACTGCTTTATCAGTTACCATATATTCAGTGTTCCTCCAACTAGATACTGAAGTGAATATCCTACCCAAATATAACCAAACAGGCATTAGATGCAACATAAAGAAGGGAATAATTATATAACTACCAAAAGAATCACTTATATTAACAAAAAAACCAACAATAAAGCCAGCATCAATTGCTAACCATAAAAATGCAAATATCATTAATGGAGAAAAAATACGTTCTTTAACATATACACTTTTATTAGGCTTTCCTGTCCATAATATTTCTTCATCTTCTAATTTATAATCTTTAATACTCAAAATAACATCTCCTAACGATTATTATTGTAATTACTTAATTATTATATTTCAATATAAAGCACCTCCATAAATTAAATTTGGAGGTGCTAAATCTACTAAATAATTATTTATATACCATTAACAGTTAATTCTGATCTAAATCCATTTAATTCAACTTTACTAGATGATTCATTATCATTATCATAATCATTAAATAATACTTTAGATGCTCTACCTTTACTATATACATTTACCTTTATATCTTTCTTAATATATAAGTTAGAAATAGAATTCAACTGATTAATATCTAATTGATTTAATGATCCATCATAATTAATTTCCATATCCATATTAGAATTTAATTCAAAATGTCCATTTACATTTAATATATTAACATCTTCTACTCTACCATCAAATTCAATATGCTTTTCAATATCAAAATCATGAATATTTAATTTTTTAATATTTGCATCTAATTCAATATCATCTACTAAATTCTTTGGTAATAATACTTTAACGAATAAATGATTTTTACAATCTTGCTTAGAAATATTAATATCTTTAGACTTATTTAATAATACTGATATTTCAACACTATTCTCATTTTCAATTTTAACTTTTGCAAACTTATATACATCTAATTCTAAATCAGACTCCAGTTCAACAATTACCTTTTCAGAATCAATTAATGAAATATCTAAAGTATTAGCATTACCAATTTTTAAATCAATATCACTAAATTTAAAAATATCAAATTCTGTCTTACTTATATTATTCATTTTAATACTATTACCAGATAATAATTCATCTACTGTAATATTAAATAATTTAGCTATTGCCTCAATATTAGAAATATCTGGTGTACCTAGTCCAGATTCCCATTTAGTAATAGCCTGTCTAGATACATTAAGCTTATCTGCTAATTCCTCCTGTGTTAAATTATTCTTCTTTCTTAAATCTCTAATTCTTTCATTAATCATATTTATGTCCTCTCTTTCGTTTACAGCCTTATTTTATACATAAATATAGAGTAGCACTACCAACTATTATTTACATTTTACACTATTTTATGCTACTTAGCGTAGCATTTTAATAAAACATAATATAATTATGAATTTTGAACCATTAAACACAAAAAGCGTGTTTTTTTACAAGCACGCTTTTTTAGTTATATTCTATGACACTATAGGGTAAGTAGTTTCAGTTCCCCAAGCTTTCGTAGTTGGATCCCAATTAGATATATAACATTCATTTATACTCCAATTGAATCTTACTTTACGAGATTCATTTGTTAATTCATTATTAGAATCATATTTATATCCTTCATATTCAGCTTCAATAAATCCGTCGCTTGGATCATAATTAAATGTAGTCTTTTTCTTCAATACTGTATTAGTATATTCATATTCAATCTTTGTAGTACCTGTTGTAAAACTACCATTAGCATCATATACTGGGGTTATTTCATAAGCGATAAGGTCATATTCTTTTGTTGTTGTATTATAACGATATTTCTTATCTGTTGCTTTTTTATTATTCTCATTATATGTGTATACATCTTTATATGAACGAGAATCTAATTCACCATTAGTATAATATTCATATTTTCCTTCAGTCTTATTATTATTTGTATCATATGTATAAGAAACTCTTTCAGTAATTACAAAATCTTCTAAAGTAGTATCATATGTATACTTCTCTGATAATATAGACTTCTTTGTGTAAGTATCTTTAGATACATCTTTATTACCTGATGTTACCTTTTCATCTTCATCATATGAATAATCTATTACAGTAATTGTTAATGTATTATCGTTATAAACTGTTTCTTTTGACTCATAAGAAATCTTTTTACCATCTTGATAATTAGTTTGTTCTTCCTTAATTTGATCTAGATATTCATCATAATAATAACCTCTAGATTGAGTTAAAACATATTCTGAATTTACTTTATTATAAACTTCATTTTTCTTAGATACTAAACCATTATCATTTTTTATAATAGTTGTTACAGTTTTGTAATCATCATTAAAATATTCATTTGTGTTAACGATCTTATCATTATCACCATCTTTTAGATATTCATAAGTATATGTATAATCAATATCAGTACCTGTTAATTCAGCATATGAATCTTCTTTAATTAGACGGAATGATGAATCATATTCGTAAGAACGTCTATTCCATTCCATTGGTGAACCATCTCCATAGTTATTAACATGAAGGTATTTTGTATAATCACCATTAGCATTATATTCATATTCTTCTAGTGTTCTTTGAACTAAATTAGCGATAGAAGGATCATCCTTATCAACATATAATTCTTCATCCTTATGATAAATCAATCTTTCACTTGAATCATATCGATAAGTATCTACTGCAACTACTGTTTCAGTTGTTCCATCTACATTATATGATGTATGTACATAATCTAGTCCATTTTGACCATATATGATAGTTCCTTTATACTTCAAGATTTCAGTATCACCATCAAATTCATAAGATAACTCTGTTTCATCTAATCCATTTTGGCCAATAGTCTCTACAAGTTTTGTTTTCTTAACATATGCTTGAGTAGTTGTATCATATTCAGAATAAATTGTTACAGTTTCATTTTCGCTAGTTGTTTTTTCAGTTTTTGTAGTTGTTGGATTAGTTTCTTTTTCTCCATATCCAATAGCTATAGTTGTAGTCTTACCAGCTTCATATGTGGTAGTTTCTTCACTTTCCTTATAATACTTTTCATCAGTTGCATTATAAGTGTAATGAACTTTCTTAGTCAAATTATAATCATCGTCATATGTTTTTTCTTGTTTATTACCACCTGCAATTTTGCCATTTTCATATAATTCATCTATGTAAGATAATTGATATTTTCCAGTTGAATCATAAGTGATTAAAGTTTCTGATTTTTTCTCATAAGCTTTTGATGTAGTATTGTATTCGCTTGATGTCATACGAATTACATTTCCAAATGAATCATATTCTTTTTCATCTTTAGTACCATACTCTATAACTTTATTATTATTAGCATCCAAACTAAACATTTCTCGTGATTCAGTATCTGATGTTCTATTACCTGTATTATCATATGTATAAGTCATGGTCTGAGTCATATAAGGATTCTCCATGACTTGTGATATTGGGCGTAAATCATCATTATATGTCACTGTAACTACATATGATTGACCGCTTTGTGAATAAGTTGATTTAGTAGGAATATTTGTTCCATCTAAGCACTCACATGCTGCAGAAACATAGATTACTTTTTTACCACCAAGAACATTATATATATTCATATTATAGCCTTTATCAGTTTTTTCATATTCGGTATATTTTTTTATCTTAAGACCATAAACATTATTTTCGTATTCATAAGATGTATTATTCTTTATAGTATAATCTTCATATAATTCATATTCTTCTTTATCTCTTACTATAAAGCCATGTTCATCGTCATCATCATATGAATTTGTCGCAGATAATTTAAATGGATTAGTTGCATCTTGTCTAAGTTTTGTCTCGCCTGATAATACATCATCTCTATAGAAGTTAATATCAAAATTCAAACCATTAAAAATATATTCATATTTTCTATCTGTCTTTTCAACTGTTATACTATTTTGAGTAGTATTTACTACTGTTCCGTCTGCGAATGTTTTAGTTGATATATCATATATTGTATTTGAAGATTCAAATGTAAAATTGTTTTTAACTTCACACCAAATAGTATTTGCTAAGTTAGATATTTTGAATCCATTAGTAGTTTTACTAAGCTTTATTCCGCTTATGCTAAATGAATCAGTAAGTTTAATATTATAAAATATACCATCTCCAACAGAAGCAAAAGTAAAGCTGTCTATTGTATTGTTTACATAAACAGGCTTTATTACTACTGGATAATTACCAAGAAGCATTGTTACTGAATCTAATACATTATCCTTAACAATAACATTCATAGCACCATAAAAAGCATTATTCTCTTCAAGAACAAATGTTTTTGTTAAATTAATTTTAACAGGGGCTATAGTAGTTGTAGTTGTTGTAGTACTACTTCCACCACCTGTTGTTGTAGTTGTAGGTGTTACTTGAGTTGTAGTTGTTGTTGCAGATGTTCCTGTAGTAGTTGTTGTTGTAGTTTCAGTTTCTCCACCACATGATGCAAGTGAAGCTCCCATAAAAATACCTAAAGATAAAATCATTAGTTTTTTTAATTTCATATTATAATCTCCTTTATCGTAAATAGTACCTTATATTATAACTCCATTTTCCTATTTGTTCAAGTTAACGGATATTGCTTATTAACACAAAAAGCACTGTTTTGCAGTGCTTTCTAATGTTTATTAAATTAATTAATGATTTCTACATTATCTCCATAAATAGTTCTAAAATCATTTTTCATTGAAATAATATTAAATCCATATTCATTCCAACTAGCTAATCTTTTATTTGCTTCTTCTTTTTTTGCATGGTCTCTAACTGTATCATCAGCTACTAGCATATATGCTCTACTATCATATTTATTTTTAGTTGTTGTATAAACATGCATACTAATATCTCCACTTGAATTACCAAAAGACATAACTGGTTGTTTACCTATTTCCTTTGCAATTAAAGAAACTTTATTCATTTTTAAATTTTTAATAACAACTTCATCTGTTCTTATTAACTCATCAGTATTTTTAAATTGATAATCTAAACCAGATGCACCATTTTGATCTGTTCCTTCAAGTTTAACATCCATACCAATTACTTGGCGTTCAGGAATATTTAATACATCACATACTAATTCACGACATAAAAATCTATCAGAACCACTTACAACATATGTAGTAAAATCATTTTGTTGTAAATAACTAACTATTTCTATCATTGGTTTATAAAATGCTTCTTTATAAGTCATATTCTTAAAACATTTAACATCTTTCTTTAAAAACTCTTTAGTATAATTCCTAAATTCTTTTATAGTCATTCCAGCATATGCCTTCGCAGCCGCATTAGCATGAATCATATCAAAACCTGAAATGGCTGGAGTTGAATATGTCTTACCAGACTCTCTAATTTGTGTTCCAACCTCAATCAACTCGCTATCTGCAGTAAATGTTGGATCATCTAATATTCTATATTCAAGCATTAAATATTCTAAATATTCTGGAAATAATTCACCATAAAGTGTTCCATCCATATCAAATACAGCTATTCTATCTTCCTTTGGAATATATTTATTAGAATCTTTATTTACTACTTCACTAACATATCCTTTAATATTATTTAATGAATCACATTCATTCCATGAGTTAAAATTAAAACTGTTCTTACTAGAACAACCTAATAATATTAATACTAAAAATACAAAACTAATAGGCAATACTATTTTCCTTATTATCTTCATATATTTCCTCCCAAACTAACTAATTATGAATCATAGAAATTATTACCATCATCAGTAACTAAACGCTTTGTTTTTGGATATTCAAAAATTAATGGATTATCTTTATTATTTTTTAAATAATCTGAAAATTCTTTAGCATACCATTTAGCCATTCCTAAATTATGTAATAAATAATTACCACAATTAACTTCTGTAGCTCCAGGTACTTCATTATATTTTTCTACTTCCAAAAATGAATCTAATATTAATTGATAAATTTCTTGTGGTTTTCTATTTCCTTTTAATATTAAATAAAAACCAGTTAAGCATCCCATAGGTCCCCAATATATTACTTCATCTTTCCACTTTTTATCATTTCTTAAGTAAGTAGCGATAATATGCTCAAGTGAATGCATTGCGGAAACATCCACCACAGGTTCCCTATTTGGCTTTTTTAATCTAATATCATAAGTTGTTATTATATCATTTGATACATTATCAGTTCTACTAATAAATATACCAGGGATTATATATCTATGATCTATTGAAAAGCTCTATATTAATTCCATTATTTCACCCCTAATTCGTATATATTATATCACATATAATAAAAATAAGCAGGTCTCTATTATATAATTTAGAAATCTGCTTATTTTATAATATTACTTTGTAATTCTAGACACATATCTTAATTTTTTATTATCGTAATCAAAATAATCCTTAGAATCAGCAAATGCTTTAACTAACACTATCATAATTGGTGTTGATATTAAACCTAGTACTAATAGTTCTAACATAAATACCTACCTCTTTTCTTATTTCAAGAAGAATTATAGTACTATTTATTTTAATGAAAACAATAACACGTTTTCATTTTCATTCATTTTCATAAGAACACGTTTTCAACTAATTAAAGATATTATTTATTAATCGAGTAGAGTAGAAAAATAAATATTTTATATTTATTCTTCATCCCCTCTCACACCACCACATCGTGCCGTTCGGCAATGGGCGGTTCAATTCATAAGTTTAATTTCAAGCTAAATAATAATCTAGGGCGAAGACT
>JAFXXC010000013.1 GCA_017542485.1 Acholeplasmatales bacterium | reverse complement strand
TTTTATTTATTTTATAACCATTTATTTATTAATCAAAATTTTTAGATATTTTTTTATTACTATAGACAAAATCAAATGAAATAATAGAAATAATTAATAATATATTAATAATTAATAACACTTAAAGATTGTTAATACATTTTATCATATTATTCATCTTTTTCATCTAAAATAGATGAAAAGATTGATTGAGCTCTAGCATAGGCAACAGTTAATACTTCTGGAGAGAATGTCACGGAATTTCCTGCTGATTCTGAACTTAAAGACAATGAACCTGAACTTGAATCAATAAGAGAAATATTATCTAAGTCATCAGAGGTTATAGCATAACTTGAGCCTGTTAATAAAGTTTTATCACTTCCATCATTTGAAAAATCAAGATAAATATTAGATTCATCACTATATTTTAGTAATGCTGATTTAAGATAAATAGTTGCTGAATCTGACTTAAATATGCTTCCTTCAAATTTAGCAGCATTTATATACATTTGACCACTTGAAATATATAAGATATCTGAATGACTAGTAGCTGATAATCCCTCTAATCCATTGATTGTATTAGCATACATTTCTGCATCATTTATATTTATAACTCCTTTTAAGACATAAAGACCTCCTCCATAAATAAAAGCATTATTATTTATTATTAAAGTTCCAGTACTAATAGTAACTATTCTTCTCGTGTTACCTCCTGAAAAGGCAATACCCGCACCGTAATTTGCTTCATTTCCTGAAATTTCTACTGAAGTTAAGGTGGTTGCTCCATCTAAATATAATCCACCACCCATATTATCTGCTAAATTATTTATTATTAGTCCTCCATTCATAACACATTCTCCTCCTGCTTCATTTGATATACCACCGCCATAGTTCGATGAATAAGAATTTTTAATTATGCAATCATATAAAAATACTCGTCCAGTGTTTCTTATAGAAGCACCATATGTTCCATTATTACTATCAAAGATAACATTAGTAAATGTACCTAAATTACTTCCTGAGACCATTTGCCCATTGTATCCACCTCCATATGAAGCTTGGTTGTTATATATTAATGAATTACTTAATACTATTGTACTTGATTGTGACCAAATTGCTCCACCATAATTTTCTGAATTTATGTTGTTTTGAAAAGTCAAATAATTCCCTGAAAAAGTTCCTTTATAACTTAATAATAAACTTCCTTTATGAGACATGCTTAAACCATCTAAAATAATTCTGTTTTCATCATTTTTTCCTTCAAGTGTTAATACACCACCTTGTTTTATGCTGAAAAGTGCTCCATCATCAATTCTATATATTTTGACATTTTCAACATTTTCAGCTAAATAAATATTTATTTCTTTATTAATAGTAATCGTACTTTCATAAGTATTCTTTAGTAAGTAAATATTTAATTCTTCTTCAGTATCTAAACTTTCAGCATATTCAACTGCTTCTTTAATACTATTGTATATCACTGAGTTGAAAGTGCATACTTGGGCATCTAATTCTCTATATTTTATTTCTGATTCTTTTGATGCTTGTAGTTTTCTATCAATTGCAACAATTTTATATTCATGAATGTAATCTAACTCATAAGTATTTGTATCAATAAAAGTTGATTCATAGGTAAATCCTATTAATTTATCATGTTCATAAACTTCAAATCCTAAATGCCCATCACAATTAACTTCAGGTAGTAATAAAATAGTTCTTGTGGTATTAATATAAAATACATTTTTGATTTGTATATCATAAGTGCTTTGGTCTGAATAACAACCCTCCCCTCCTTCATAAATATAGAGATATTCTTTATAGTCTATATACCAAAACTTTGGTTGTGTAGTATTATCTATTTTACCATTTGTAATATATTCTTCCATTTTTTCTTGATAAATATCACTGGCATTTTCTTGAACAAATATTCCTTCACTATTTAAAAAGAATCCCCATCTATAGAAATAATATCCTAAATCAATTCCAGTTATGACACTTGAAAAGAATACCATTCTTTCAGTTCTTGACATTCCAGTAGAAATAGAATAGTTATATCTATACATATTATCAAGTTTACCCCAATATCCTGGGAAATAACTTTCTAAATACCACCAAACTAAATAATTCAATTGAATATTAGTGAAATATCCTTTGCATGTATCACTTGAGCATCCTCTTTCATAAACATCAACATCATCTAAAGTCAAATATTCTAGAGTTTTAGAAAATTCTCCTCTAGTTCCTTCTCTTCTTAAATTTGCCTCATCATATTTTGATATCATATTATTTGAATTTTCTGAAACTGTTCTTTCATTTATATCCATAGTGTGTCCTATTTCATGGGCAAATCCCCATCCGAAACTTTCAGCATAAATAGCAGTAGAGAACCATCCATCTGAAAAAATACCTATATGTTCATAAGCAGCATATGCAGCACCAAATGGTTGTGCGTATCTGATGTGAAGATTAACATATGTATTTTTAACATCATAATAAGGCTCATCAGAATTATATTGAACTCCATCATATATAAATAATTTTTTGACATATTCATCCCAGGTATTTAAATTTCCAAGAGGTCCCTTGATTTCAGATTGATAGACTTCATAAGCTAATGTTGCTTGAACTGTTATCATAGTTCTATAACCGAATAATTCAGTAATATCCAAGTAGTTACCACTGTCATTTTGATATAATTCAACAAATTCTTTTAAAAATGTTTTATATTCTTCTTCACTTTCACCAAGTCTATATGCTGGGAATAAAGTTCCTCCTTCAACATATATTTTAATATTTTGGCTTTGTTGATCACTTGTATAAGGATTAAGAATGTATAAAGGCCCTCCAGCTTTGGCTTCTATTGAATAAGTGCTTACAGTGAAATTATCAAACCTATAACTTTGTCTTCCCTGAACTAAAGTAAATTCTGTCCCTAACCAATTACTATAATGTCCGATATATTGGGTAAATCTGATTGAGGGTAAAGGATCACTATCATCAGATGTAACATAAATTGTTATTTTTTCCCCAGGTAAACCATATATACCCATAGATTGTCTATTTGTTCCTGCTGAAGCCATTTTTAAAGTATTTCTTGCATGAGAGGCAACATTTCCTCTTTGTCTAATAACATTTCTAGTAGCAGATTGATCTGTGGTAAATTCTCTTTTTTCATCAAAAGAAAGTCCTCCAGTTATAGCCAATTTTGCTCTTTCTAATATAAAACTGACTTCATCATTAATATTAATAATATCTTGGCAATTTGAAATTAATTCTTCAATAATATTTATGTTATTGAATTCATCACTTAAAGTCATTTGAGTATAATCATCTTTTGAAAAGAGGTCTAAAATTGTCTCATTAAAGTAGTTTGTTTCAGGGTAAAAGAGCATGATTTCTCTGACGGTGGTCATTTTTGGGAATCTTGGATAATAAGTTTGAATTCCAGCCCATTCAATTTTAATTTGATCACATGTAATACTTTGTTCAAAAGAAAATAATACTATGCTTTGAGTGGGATCACTGATAATATCATCAATTAAAGTAAAGTCAGAGTCATCATAAGGACTTAATTCTTCATCTGGATTAGATTTTAATTTTGAATAAACTTTTAAATCTGTTGGATATCCAATACCTTCACATCCATTGCAATTATCAGTTTTAAATAACATTTTATCTATGATTACAGTGGAATTGAATGTAATAATAATATGATTGACTAATGAATCATAGGTGACTTCTGTTGTTGGATTTACATATTCTTCCCCTTGTTCTCCTTCTGATCTCCAATGTGTGTTCCAGTTGTTATCAAAAGCTTTAGATAATTCGTATCCTGATCTTTCTCCACCATTGGAAAATAAGGTCATAATAGAAGAAGGGATTTGAAATAGGGAATAATATTCTAAGTTAAGATATTTGGAATCATCTGATAATACTTCGACTGTTCCAGTTTGTTTTGTTTGATGAATTAAAAGTATCAATAAAAAAATAAATATATTTTTATCTTGCATTTTTTTATTTAAAAATAATTTAATCTAGATAATATATTTTATTCTAAATTATAATTAAATTTTAATAAATATTTTTTTATTTTTAATTTGGGTTTTGGGTTTGGGGTTTTGGGTTTTGGGGATTGGGGATTGGGGATTGGG
>JAFXXC010000012.1 GCA_017542485.1 Acholeplasmatales bacterium | reverse complement strand
TAATGTATTATACAATTGGTCAAAGAAAGGGACTTGGAATTGGTGGTAATAATGAATTTAGTGATTCACCTTGGTTTGTGTTAGGAAAAAGATTAGATAAGAATGAGCTTATTGTTGGTCAAGGTAATGATAATATTTATTTAATATCTAATCATTGTTATGCTAATAATATTAATTGGATTTCTGATAAGCCTATAGAAGGAAAGAAATATACTGCTAAATATAGATATAGACAAAAGGATAATGATATAAAAATAGAATTTATAAATGATGATTTAATCCATGTTATCTATGAACAAGGTGTATCATCAGTTACACCAGGACAAGCAGTAGTCATTTATGATGGTGATATTTGCTTAGGTGGCGGCATCATTGATTCTGTTTATTATAATGATGAAAAGAGAATCTATTACTAAAATAGGTTCTTTTATTTTTGGAAAATCGTTATGGTTTCCTGTTTTTTTGATATAAATTAGATGTTAAAAAGATATAGATTATAGTATTGACATTATGGAGTTGTTATAATTGTTATTATAAAAGATTATATTTGTGACTTATACTTAGAAAAAATAAGAATATAAACTTATTTTAGAATCACAAGAAGAAACAGTAAAGGAAATTAAAACATTAATCCACTTTTAATCAACATATTTCACATATTTATCTAAAAATGCACCATTTTGATTGATTGTTCCTACAATTTGCTATACAATAATAAGGATTTTTTGAAAAATCAATAGTATTATGAAAATGAGAGTAGAAGAATATATGAAAAGTAAGGTTGTTTTATTTATTCTATTTTTGATGAACTTGATTTTTAGCATATCTAGTTTTGTGTTAATCATAAATAGTAACAGCGAGGTTACATTTGATAAATTATATTCGTCAGTTGTCGAAATAAAAGTTAATATTGATGGTGTGGACTATTATGGTAGTGCCGTATGTATAAAGAATAATTTTCTAGTGACAAATTTTCATATTATAATGTCTGAAAAATCCCAAGTATATTATCGTTCATGCTATTCAAAAACATATAATAATTCTAGTATTATTGGTTTGGATGAGCATAATGATCTTGCCTTATTATCTATTAATGACGCTAAAATTAAACCAATAAAGTTTGCTTCAGACATACAGAATGGGACTGATGTCTATTCACTTGGAAATACGTTAAACCAAGGAATAACGATATCTAAAGGTATTATATCAAATTGTAATATTATTAGTGACTCAATCACATATATATGCTCAGATAATATAATTGATGATGGTAATTCAGGAGGGGCGCTTGTTAATTCCAAAAAAGAATTAATAGGAATTACAACATTCAGGATTAGTAATATTGGATATTCATATTCAATATCTTATGAAAATGTCTTAAAATTTATAAATGAATTTCAAATATAGGAGGAATTAATAATATGAAAAAATTATTATTTATTTTATCATTTATGGTGATTATTATTTTATCATTATTTGTAATTAATAACGTTAAAGATAGTGATAATAATGTGGAAGAAATACAAGTAAGAGAACTAGAAGCTGAAAAAGATGAAACAATGTTAATCGCATTTGATAGATTTAGTGGTGGAGGTGGTTTTGTAAATCAAAACATTTCTGAAAGTGTAGCTACTGCAGGTGGAGGAATAGGCGCGTTTGGTCTTATTTATTATTTATCTAATCAAATAGGTAAATTGTTTAAAGGAATGTTTTCAAGTAGTGATACCGTTGTAACATATGAAACTCAAGTGACCATAGATGATGTATTATCTAATTCAAATGTTAGAGATGGAATGAATGAATACGGATGGACTAGAAGTGATATTATAAAATGGCTTGAAATAATGTTAGGTGTATCAGTTGATAAGTTTTTAAACGATAATAATATTGAAGTGTATTTAGGGTCTACAGAGTATGAACTTAAATATTATGGTTATAGAGATACAGATAATCATAAATATGCTTTCTATACAGAGAATTTATGGGAAGATTTAGTAAGTTTTTGTTTAGGAGATTATGATATGATATGGGTTTTAAATATGGTGTTTCTCCAAATGTGTGTTATGAAAAATGTAACATTTGTATTAGTAACACCAACCGATAAATATTACAAATATGCTTCTAAGCAATTAATTGCAAATGATGACGGTTATTTTCCTTTTTATTCAAAAGAATTAGAATTTATTAATAGAAATGGATATTGTTGGGATGAGTTTGAAAAACCAAATGTTAGGACAAGAAAGTGAAATTAGTGTTTTATTGATATCAAGCATAACTCACTTGAAAAATAAAAAAGGAGCTAGTTATGAGGACAATAGAAAAAATAAAATATGAATATTTACATTCATTGACAACCAATACTCCAACTGAAGAAGAAATAGATTATTATAAAATAACAGATGATTTACTAAAAAAGTGGAGAACTCAAGAACGTTTAAGTAATAAGAAAGAATTATATAATGTGATTATAGAATTGAAAAACTGTAATATAGATGATTTAAAAATAAAACAGCTTATTAGCGATGCTTATTATTATTTTGTTGTTAGTACAAATGATTATCTTACTGAAGATTTCTATTATTATGAAATTCTCCCTATTTTTAAAACTGTGTATGAAGATGATATATTTGATTTTTTGACATATGATAAAAATGGATGGTGTTTATATTTGGCAAAATTAAGAAAATCCAATATTAGAAGTATCCCTATACATATATATGATGGCAGAAAATATGCAGGAATAATTCCTAATTTATATTATTCTAATCATTTAGATGTTTTTGATGAAGTGTTAAAATATTTTGCCAATGTAATTTACCAAAAATATGGATTATATCTACAACAAGTTATGAATACAATAATTGAATTTTGTAAAGAATATAATTTACCATATGTTCAATTATTGAATAAAGCAAAAGAAGATGCTAAAAAATTAGATTATCCTAGTAATCATGAATTCAAATATCAATTTAAACCTAGATTAGATGTTAAGTGGGAAGATTAGTCCGTTTTTTAAACAATTATGGCCCTAGTCAAAACTAAGTGGTGTGGGGGAAAAAACGCTGTTCAAAATCAAGTGGGAACCCCTGTTCAAAATTGGGTGGTTAGAAATCCATAATATAAAAATCGAGGTGACTTTTTAAGCCACCTCTTTTTACATACACTATTATTAATTACTTTGAATATTTAATTGGTTCATCTTTGTTCAACCCAAACATTACTCTATTTCTAAATCTTTCAAAATTACTATAAACACAACCATCAGACATTATCTTATCTATTCGATCATTTAATGATTCTGTATAACCATTGTATTATCAATACTTGAATTTGTTAATAATAGTAATTTTAATAAATCATTGTTACAATTATTCATGGATTCTCTGTTATTGTTAGTGTATGCAAAAATATCACAACATGAGAATCTTTTTCAATTCCATAATATCAAGTCAAAAACAGGTGGGAGCATACATCATAATACAACCACTCATTTCTGACTAGCGTTATCAATCCCACCTAATCCTGACTTATACTCTTTTTTATTTTTGGAAAAATTAACACAAATTTTAATTAATATCATTTTTCCACTTGCAAGCCTTAAAAATAGAAATTATTATAATAGTTGAAAGGACATGGTGAGTTTATGATTAAAGATTTAGATTATGTTTTATACAATGGTGTTAAAATTCCAGCAGTAGGCTTTGGTACTTGGCAAAGTGCTCCTAATGACGCATATACTGCAGTATTAGCTGCAATTAAAGCAGGATATAGACACATTGATACTGCCTTAGTATATGAAAATGAAGAGGCTGTTGGTAAGGCTATTAAGGATTCTGGTGTTAAAAGAGAAGATATTTTTATTACAACAAAGCTACCAGCAGATAAAAAGGGCTATGATGTAGCTATTGAATGCTTCAATACATCTTGCAAGAATTTAGGTGTTGATTATTTAGATTTATATTTAATTCATGCGCCATGGCCATGGAGCAATATTGGCCAAGATTGTACAGAAGGAAATATTGAATCTTGGAAGGCAATGGTTGATTTATATAATCAAGGAAAGATTAAAGCAATTGGTGTTTCTAATTTCCATCCTGAAAATATTGAACCATTAATTAAGGCAACTAATGTTAAGCCTATGGTTAATCAAATTAGATTCTTCTTAGGTAATACTCAGCCAAAAGTAACTAATTATTGTCAAGATAATGATATTTTAGTTGAGGCTTATTCTCCTTTAGCAACTGGTAAAATGCTAAATAACCCTACACTAATTGAGATTGCTAATAAATATAATGTTTCTCCAGCTAAGATTTGTTTAAGATATTGTTTAGAGAAGAAGACATTACCTTTACCAAAATCTATTCATGAGGAAAGAATTATTGATAACTTAGCTCTTGACTTTGATATCGATAAGGATGATATTATTAGATTAGATGGTGTTCATGAGGAATCTTTAGATAAGCCATTAAGAAGCTAGGAAGTGATGACCTGTGTATGGTTTAAAAATGAAAAGCTATTATTTAAATGAAATCATAACAGGTGCTAAATGTGATGATGCAAGATTAGAGGATACATCTATAAGAGGTAAGATTGCCTTAATTGATTCTGAAACATATGAGATTTTAGGATATGCTAATTTAATTGATACTGTTAAAATTGATTATGAATCATTTATTAAATGGCATATATGTCCAGAATATGATTCATTAAAAGCTCAAATGTATATTGATAATTTAGATTTTACTAAGCTTCATGCAGATTCTTATTTATATAAATTTATAGATGTTATTAAATGTGAAGTTCCATCAATTGTTAATCCTATTAATGAAACTAAGACTTGGATTGAATTTAATGAGGATGATAATATTAATGGATATAAGCAGGTATCATTATTTGATTTTTAGATGATATAGACCAAATGTACAAGTTTGGTCTATTTTTTTGGTTATGATATAAAAAATGTATATTGTGTTGTAGATGTTATTGTATTTGAGTGCTAGAATATATTTGATAGTATTCAACATAAATATTTTTGGAGAATAGAAATGAAATTTTTGATGGTTTAAAAACTTTTGCTGGTGGTGACACAAAATGTAGTCTATATCAGTGTATTGCTTTTGCTATCTTTTTAGTGATGTTAATTTGTTTGTATTTCGTATTTGATTATTTTTTCTGAAATAGTTGACATTGGTAGAGTTGGTACATTTATCCTTTCACTATTATCAATTATAATTTTTCTTATTTTGCAATTGGTATTTTTTCACTAGTGTAGTGGAATTTATCATGAAAAAAGATGATGAAATATTCTCACATAGCAATCAATTTAACGATTGACCTACTTCGGGTTATTTCCAATTATTTTGTCTTTTAGAAGGGAGAAACTAATTATGATTATTCCTAAATATTTAAGAAAAATTTCTAGTGTTGTAGAATCTTCTAATATTTCTGAACTAGTTTCAATGAGATGCACATGTGGTAATATAACTTTTAAAGTATTTGAAAATGAAAATAATCAAAGTCGAAATGTTAATAGTGAAATTTTGAGAATTGATGGGAAATTGTATTATATTAAAAGAAATATTTTTGGAAAAATAAAAGAAAAAAACGAGATAAATCAACAAACCGAATTAGAACGTAAAGTATTAATGATAAAATGCGAAAAATGCAATGAATCATACAATATATTTGACAACTATTTAAATGGTTATGATGCACAACTTAATAATCTTCAAAAGAAAAATGTGAAAATGTACAAAAAATTTGATAATATGAAAGTTTTTGTTAAGATTATTAATGATTTGTCATATGAGGAATTTAAAAGTGATATTGGAAATAATGATGTATCTTACGAAACATACTTATCGTCGTTTTCATATATTGAAGTATATGGGTATGATTGTCGTGAAAAAAGAATAAAAATTTTGTCTTATGAAACAGCATAAATACTATCTAATATATCATGGAATTTAAATAAATTTTAATATAGTATTAAATGTAAATGATATAGCAAATAACAATCTAATAAGATATGGATTATATCGATATCTTCTTTATCGAATTTAGTGCGATATGCTATATTATCAAGTTTGATTTTAGGGTGGTTTTAATATGAAAAATAGATGTTATTCAAGATATTCTTATATTTTATGTTATACTTTCTCGTTATTATTTTTAGTTGTTTCATTTTTACCTTTATTTATTGAAACAAATGAGAAAATTGGAATAAAAATAATTTATATATCTACAATGCTTATTTTTTCGGTTGTTTCTTTGGTAATTGGCCTATATTATTGTCAGTTTTATGTGTTAGAAGATGATAGAATAATAGTAAAATGGATTTTTGGTATAATTGATGAAATATACATCGATAATGCAATTGTTGAGGTTTCTTGCTTTGATTCCTATTTTTCCTGGATTACGACAATAAGTCTGAAATGGATATGCATTTATGATGGTAGTAGAAAAATAGAGAAATTTAAAAAAGGTTTTTCAAATAAGAAGAATAAAGGACGATTACAAATTATTTTTAATGATTATAATTATGATAGAATAAAAAATAAATTTGGGATATTAGATCAAAAATAAAAATATGTAAATAAATTTTGACTCTTTAAATTATTAGTAGTGTACCAAGAACTGTTGGGTACACAATAATTTGGACTAGATAATTTAATATTATGGTGATTTGTAGTTTGTTTTTTGGGGAGAAAACCATATAAATCTGTGTTATCATTATCCATGGGACCTCCTTATGTTTTTATGTATGCAAACCTATGATAACATGAGGTCCTTTTTTAAATTCTATAATAGCAATACGAAATCAAGGGGTTAATCATAACTAATCTAACCACTCACTTTCGCATAGCTATATCAATCCCACCTATTCTTGAACTTTACTAAAAAATGGAGGCTAATTTAAATGAATTGGTATTTGTTTTTATACATTGTTGGGCTTGTTTTTCCGTTTTTGTTCTACGTTATTGATCTTTATGACAATAATTTTGATGCTCATTTTTCGGAAAAAACGTTAAAAAAGTTGAGCGTAAAAGAAAACTCTATTTTTAAGAAAATAATTCCATTTAAAGAAGGAAGTATTAAAAAAAATGGAGTTGTGGTAAGATATAGATATTTGCTATATCCAAGAGTATATGCTTTCCTAATCCAATCATTCATATTATTGATAGGACTAATCGTTTTACTAATAAATTTTTTAGTTATTGAATTTATGAATGATAGATGTTTTATGATTATTGGGATGACGTCACTTGGTATATGGCTTGTATATACTTTAATGATTGGAATTTTATCACAAGGTTTACATTTGTAATTATATGTGTTTATTTTAAAAGATGGAATTCAACTAATTATAAAGTAAGATGAACGTACATTATTTTTAAGAAAAAAGCATTGGAATTATATGGACTTATCAATTGAAAAGAATAAAAGATTAGATTCATATACAAATGGAAATATAAATTATAGATTTGAATATGATAAATGAGGAATTGAATCATCATTATTTATTAATGATAATTTATATATGAATTTTATCTATGATGAATCAACAGTGATTTTTTGTATCAATAAATTAAGTGTTGAAGATTGTTGCTACTATAATTTGCCATTGTTAAAATTACTTTGTAAATATAAAAAAGAAATTGCCTTATTAAAAGAATTAACAAATAAAAAATCAATTATTCCTTCTAGTTTTTCTGGTGACTATAAAGAAGAAATGTATTCAATACCAAAATATGCACTTAATCAATTAGAACTTATTAAATCAAACAATGATTAAACTGTAGTTTTTATGAATATTAAGTATGAATTAATATATCTTGCAGGCATTGTATTAATTTGTATTAGATTTTTTCACAAAATAGACCAAATGTACAAGTTTGGTCTATTTTTTTATCTTTATGTGGGATTTTCTATTTAATATTTTAAAAAAATAAGTTATAATGAATTTAATAGTTTACACGTTTTATAGAAAGGAAATTTATATATGGCAGGAAACAATATTAGAAACGTTGTTGTTTTAGGCCACCAAGGTAGTGGTAAAACAACTTTAGTAGAATCTTTATATTCTACAGCAACAGGAAAGGCTAAGGGAGCAGTTGAAAAAGGAACAACTGTTAGTGACTACCTTCCTGAAGAAAAGGACAAGCTTTCATCAGTTAGATTAAGTGTTGTCCCAGTTGAATATCAAAATTATAAGATTAACCTAATTGATATTCCTGGTAATGATGATTTTATCGGAGAGGCAATCGCTACGATTGGTGTAGTTAAGGGTGCTATTTTAGTATTAGATGCTACATCTGGTGTTCAGGTTGAAACTGTAAAGCATTGGAATATGCTTAGAAAGAAAGGTATTCCTACAATTATCTATGTTAATAAGATGGATAAGGAATCTATTAACTTTGAAGCAGTTTTAGATGAAATTAGAACTAAATTAGGTAAGAATGCAATTCCATTCTGTTACCCAATGGGTCATGATAATACATTTGATGGTTATATTAATGTAGTTACATTAAAGGCTAGAAAATATAATGGTAAGGAATGTGAGGACGCTCCTATCTATGATGATAAGAAGCAAAAGGTATTTGAGCTTCATAATACAATGGTTGAGGCAGTTGCTCAAACTAGTGAAGAATTATTAGATAAGTTCTTTAGTGGTGAGGCTTTAACTAATGAAGAAATCCATGATGGTTTAAGAAATGGTGTATTAGCTGGTGATTTAACTCCAGTATTAGTTGGTTCAGCATTAAAGAATATTACTGTTCATACAGCTTTACAAATGTTAATTGACTATTTACCAAATCCTAGTGATTTAAAGCCTATTATCGCTGTTAATGAGCAATTAAATGAAATTGAGATTAAGACTTTAGATGAAGAGCCTTTCTCAGCATTTGTATTTAAGACAACTGTAGATTCATTCTCTGGAACTACATCTATCTTTAAGGTAAATTCTGGTGTTTTAAAGCAAGGTGATTCTGTATATGTTCCAAATTTAAAGAAGACTATCGCTGTTAATCAATTATTTACTTTATGTGGTGCTAAGCAAAATCCGGTTAGTGAATTACATGCTGGTGATATCGGTTGTATCAATAAGGTAGATGGATTAGAGACATCTATGACATTATGTGATCCTAAGAATAAGGTTATTTATAAGGAAATTGAATTCCCAACTGCAGTTTATTATAAAGCATTAGTAACATCTAATAAGAATGATGATGATAAGCTAGGTACAGTATTACAAAAGATTATGCTTGAGGATAAGTCTGTTGAGGTTAAGAGAAATCATGAAACTAACCAATTATTAATTGGTAGCTTAGGATTAGGCCA
This sequence comes from Acholeplasmatales bacterium, assembly GCA_017542485.1. Taxonomy (GTDB): domain Bacteria; phylum Bacillota_I; class Bacilli_A; order Acholeplasmatales; family Anaeroplasmataceae; genus Anaeroplasma. The sequence goes on along the minus strand of JAFXXC010000012.1, from coordinate 852 downwards.
TTTAAATTTCTTATTAGAAAGAATGAAGAATTCTTATAAATTAAATGTTCAAACAGAGGATTCTAAGGTAGTTTATCGTGAAACTATTAAGGGCTCTGCAATTGGTGATGGTAGATACATTAAGCAATCTGGTGGTGCTGGATTCTATGGTGTTGTTCAAATGGAATTTAAGCCAGCTGATGAGAATAAGTTCACTGAAGAAGTATTTGGTGGTGCCGTACCTAAGAATTACTTCCCAGCAGTAGAAAAGGGATTCTTTGAAGCATGTGAAAAGGGCTTATTAGCTGGATTCCCTGTAATTGGTGTTCATGCAATCTTAAAGGATGGTAAATACCATGATGTTGACTCTAATGAATTAGCATTCAAAAACGCAGCTATCCTAGCATTTAAGGATGCTTATATGAAGTGTAAGCCAGTTATTTTAGAGCCAATTATTAAGGTAGTTGTTACTGTACATCCTGATGATACTGGTACTATCTTATCTGACTTAAATACTAGACGTGCTAAGATTATTGGTATGGATGTAAATACAGCTAAGGATCAAAAGATTACAGCTTTAGTTCCTGAATCTGAAATCCTAGAATATGTTAATGACTTAAAGTCTATGACACAGGGTGCTGGATACTTTAATAGAACATTCAATGGATATGAGGAAGCTCCTGCGTATGTTCAAGAAAAGATTTTAAAATCAATTGTTAAGTAATTAAATAATGATGAATGGTAATCTTCAAACTAGATTACCATTTTTCTTTTTTTCTTTTGAAAATGTGGTAAAATACTAGGGTGTAAATTGGAGATGCTATTATGGATGTAGTATTAATTGTCGCTAATGTATTATCATTTATTGGAAAT
>JAFXXC010000011.1 GCA_017542485.1 Acholeplasmatales bacterium | reverse complement strand
CCTTTAATGATAAGATTTCTTTAGCAAATGGCTTATCAATTGCTTCCATAGCAGCAACAATCTTTGGAGCTAATTCTTTAGTCTTAGCACCTGAAGTTCTATTTTCTCTCCAAGCCTTACATAATTCAGCAGCTTCAGCTGGCATCTTATCTTCATTTAATGCCATAACTGTTTGAAGTCTATCTCTTAATGTTTCAACAGCCATTCTCATACCGAAACCAAATTCAGCATTATCCTCGAATAATGAGTTAGCCCAAGCTGGTCCACGGCCTTCAGCATTAGTTGTATAAGGTGAAGATGGATAAGAACCTGAATAAATTGAAGAACATCCTGTTGCGTTAGCAACTAACATTCTATCACCGAATAATTGAGAAACTGCCTTAACATATGGAGTTTCACCACATCCACCACAAGCTCCTGAGAACTCGAATAATGGTTGATTGAATTGAACAGTACCAGCAGTGATTGAAGCACCATTCTTTGTAGCAACATCTCCTCTATAAGGAACGTTGTCTAAGAAGTATTGAGCAACTACTTCTTCCTTAGCAGCTCTAGACTTAACCATAGAATGAGCAACTAGAGGTTGCTTTTCTTTTGCTTCTGCGTTCTTTGTATTAACTGGACATACAGTTAAACATACACCACAACCTGTACAGTCAAGTGTAGAAATAGCTAAATGATATTTATAACCAGCATATTGCTTTAATTCCTTGAATTGAGCACCTTGTGGAGCCTTTGCAGCTTCTTCTTCAGTACATAGGAATGGACGGATACAAGCATGTGGACATGAGAATGCACATGAATTACATCCGATACAGTTTTCAGCTACCCATAGAGGTACTGCAGTAGCTACACCACGCTTTTCAAGTGCTGCAGTTCCTTGAGGCATATGGCAGTCATCACCAAACTTAGCGAATACAGAAAGTGGTAATGAATCACCCTTAATTGAATTGATAACGTCTGCGATTTCTCTTACGAATGCAGGACGGCTCATATCAACAGCCTTAACTTCGTCAGTTAAGTTAGCCCACTCAGGTTTAACAGCTACTTCAACAGGCATAGAACCACCTAAATCGATAGCTAAATGGTTTTGATCTACTACATCTTGACCCTTCTTAGCATAAGTCTTAGTAGCGAAATCCTTCATATGTTGCTTAGCTTCTTCATAATCCATAATATTTTGGTTTAATTTGAAGAATGCTGATTGGATAATTGTATTAACACCTAAACCAGCACGGAAACCAGCTTGCTTAGCACCTTCATAAGCATTGATGATGTATAATTTAGCATTCTTTTGAGCTAATAATCTCTTATATCTGTTAGGTAACTTGTTTTCAATATCATCAGCACTAACAACAGTATTTAATAAGAATGTACCACCATCACGTAAACCATCGATCATATCAAACTTTTCAAGATATGCATCTGTAGTACAAGCTACGAAGTGAGGTTGGTTAACTAGATATGTAGATCTAATTGGGTTCTTAGAGAATCTTAAATGTAATCTTGTAGAACCACCTGACTTCTTTGAGTCATATGCAGCATAGCTTTGAGCATATAAATCAGTGTAGTCACCAACAATCTTAGAAATGTTCTTACATGCACCAACGATACCATCTCCACCTAAACCGAAGAATAATAATTCTGTAGTTGATGGATCAGCAACGTCAATTGGAGCACCACACTCTAATGATGTGTAATTAATATCATCAGTAATACCTAAAGTGAAATGATCCTTAGGGTTAGCCTTCTTTAAGTTAGTATAAACTGCGTTAATCATATCAGGAGTTGTATCCTTAGATGATAAACCATATCTACCTGCAACGATCTTTGGTGCATTCTTAACATCAGCAAATGCAGCCTTAACATCTAATGCAAGTGGCTCATATAAAGCACCTTGTTCAATAGTTCTATCTAATACAGCAACCTTCTTTACTGTTTCAGGGAATGCAGCTAAGAACTTCTTAACAACGAATGGACGGTATAGATGTACTTCAACTAAACCAACCTTCTTACCATGCTTATTTAAGTAGTCAACTACTTCCTCTGCAGCTTGGTTAACTGAACCCATAGCTACGATAACTTCAGTAGCCTTAGGTGAACCATAATATTGATATGGTGCATATGTTCTACCAGTAGCCTTAGAGATAGCCTTCATATACTTATCTACTACTGGATAAACATCAACATACTTTTGAGCTTGTAATTCACGTGTTTGCATATAAACGTCATCGTTTTGTGCAGTACCACGAGTCTTAGGATGAGCTGGATTTAAAGCTTCTGCTCTAAATTTAGCAACTGCTTCCTTGTCTAATAATTTGTTAAATACCTTGTAATCAATTGGCTCAACAGTGTTAACCTCATGAGATGTTCTAAAACCATCAAAGAAGTGTAAGAATGGAATACTAGACTTAATTGCAGATAAATGTGCAACACCAGCTAAATCCATAACTTCTTGAACTGAGTTTGAACATAACATTGCAAAGCCTGTCTGACGACATGCCATAACATCTTGGTGATCACCGAAGATTGCAAGTGATTGTGCAGCTAATGCACGTGCAGATACATGGATAACACCAGGTAAGCACTCACCAGCAATTTTATACATGTTAGGAATCTTTAATAATAATCCCTGGCTTGCTGTATAAGTAGTAGTTAAAGCACCTGCTTGTAATGAACCATGAACTGTACCAGCAGCTCCTCCCTCTGATTGCATTTCAACAACTTTAACAGGCATACCAAATAGGTTCTTCTTGCCTTGAGCAGCCCATTCATCTGTATACTCAGCCATTGGAGAAGACGGAGTGATAGGATAAATACCTGCTACTTCTGTAAAGGCATATGATGAATATGCTGCGGCATAATTACCATCAATAGCCATTCTTTTAATTTCTTTGCTCATTTTTTTCCTCCTAATGAGTTATAATATTTCATAGTAATTATAAAACTTTTATATTGATAATTCAATATATAGATATCTTTTTTGGTTAGTTTAAACAAAGTATTTTAAGCATTTTACACGAAAAAATTAAAAAAGCTATCCACAATTTGGATAGCTATTTTTATTGATTATTAATTTTTATTTTTTTCTCATTATCAATATTACTATTTCTATGTGTAATATAAATAATAGTTTTGTTTAATGACAATAAATTATCGATAATTACTTTCTCATTTTCCTTATCTAAACTACTACTAAATTCATCTAAAAGTAATATTGGTTTATCATATAATATTAATATTGATATTAATATACGTTGAATTTGTCCTACAGATAAACCAGTATTATTGTTAATCTTAGTATTTAAAAAATCACTAGTATTCTTTAACTCATCATAAATATTTGCAAGCTTTAATGCATTAATAATTTTATCCATATCCTTAACACCAGTTAGAATATAAATATTTTCTAAAATTGATGCAGAAAACAATATATTTTCTTGCTGTAAATATGAAAACAAATGTCTTGATTTATATGTATCATATTCTTTACCATTCTTAACAAATTTAATAGTTCCACTATTAGGAGTTAGATATCCTAAAACCAGCATTAATAAAGTTGTTTTACCAATTCCAGATTCTCCCTCTATTTTTAAAATATTACCTTTTTCTATTCTCAAATTTAAATCATTTATTATAGGCTTATCATCATACTTAAATGATAAATTTTTAATTTCAATATAATCAAAATCATCTATCTCATTTGTATTATCAACATTATCTAAATTCATAATATTTTTTAATCTATTTTCAGATATCTTACCTAAATTATAATTATTAATTAAACTTGATAAATTAACAAATGGGGCTTCAATATTATTTATTAATTGCACTATCGCAATTAAAGAACCATATGTATAAATACCATCTGCTATAAAATACGCACCTACAATAATACAAACTGAATAAATAATAGTAATAAAAGCATATATTGCTGAATTAGCAGTATAAAAAATATGATTTCTTTTACTCTTAGCTAATTTAGCATTTTCATTTAACAAAACATAATACTCAGTTGCCCTACTACCTGCATCATAAGATATTATTTGCTTATGATGATTAAATGATTCAATAAAAAAGCTTGATACCTTAGAATCCTCTTCTAATACCTTTTTATGATGAGGCTTAATTATCTTTGAATAAATTCTTGCACCTACTAATGCTAATACTCCAATAGATATTAATATTATCATCATCAACTTATATTTAGACTCATCTAATATAAATAACAATACCAAAGAAATAACACATCTTGATATTTGCTTAACAAATTGTGGAATTACAACTAATTTACTTCTTAATACATTTCTTATATCTTGCTCATATAATATTTCTATATCTCCAGCCTTATATTGATACAAGCTACTTAAACTTTTATTAGATATAGATTTATATAAATTATTCTTTAATTCAAATTCTAAATTAATCTGAAAATGAGAAAATATAAAATTATCCATTATCTTAATTACTACAGCAACTAAAGTTAACACTGAAATTAAAACAATATAAAAAATAAGCTTACTATAATCCTTATCGATAACATTAGATAAATTAATAGCTTCATCAATTAAATATTTAGTTAAAAATGGAATTGCAAGTGCTACTAAAGTAAATACTAATCCAATAGTGCACAAAATAACTGAATATTTCTTCTTTATCATTTATATATATGACTAAATACATATCTAATAAATTTAAACTTAACTATAAATTTATAAATATTATATTTTACTCCTTTTAAATAATATATTTTATCTTTATCCTTTTTCTTATATGATATTACTTTACCAATTAATTGATTTTCTTCTACTTTCTCAAGTGCTGTTTGATGATCGCCTACAATATATAATACTCCATTCTTTATCTTTCTTAATCTATGTAATACAAATGAACCATCATTTCTTCTATAAAATAGAATATCACCTTTCATATAAGAATCTACCTTATCTAATGTAACTATATCATCATTTTTAAATAAAGGTCTCATAGATGTTCCCTTAATAGGAAATGAGAATGTCTTATTCTCATTAAAAGCTTCTAATATTAAAGGATAGAATTTTTCAACCTTAATCATTATAGATGCCACGCACCTTTAATTCATCTATAAACTCATATAAATCTTTTCTTAATACTTCTTCACTAGCATTATATTCTTTCTTTAATAATTCCAATACCTCTTCCACACTATGATTCTTCAAATTATTAAATATAAATGCTCCTACCTCATTAGTATTAAATATTTTAGAAAAATTAACATCTTTATTTGATACTGGTATGATCATATACTCATCACCAATATTTTTTAACATATAATTATTGTTTAACAACTTCCTCAATCCTTTCCTTACAAATCCTAAATGCATCATATTCCATATTACAACCATAATATAATATTGGAAGTTCTAATATCTTATCTACTATTCTATTCCACTTTTCTTTATTATTATCATTTGGAACAACAATTTGTCCTAACAATAATTTAAAACCCTTAGCCTTAGAAATCTCCATAAACCCATTTTCTTTAGCCTGATATAAAAACACAATAACATCTAATGTAGACTTAACATTATTCTCTATAAAATGCTTACCACACCAAGGATTAGGACTAATATATAACTTATCATCCTTTAATGTAATAATATTCTTATCATCATTTATAGCAATACAATCACTATATTTTTGCCATAACCTTCTATGAGTAGATTTACCTGTACCACTTTTAGCACTAAATGCTATACCAATATTGTTATATTTAATAGTAGATGAATGAAATAATAACGAATCTGTATTATCACATACAATAGAAAATATTGCATATTGTGATAATAAGTATTCTTCGATAAATGTATTATCCTCATCATTATAAATATCAACTCTATTACCATCATAAACTATATATGCATAATATTTTCCATCTATAGTTTTTTGTCTTTGAACAATCTTATTATCTATTTTATATTTATCAAAAAATTCGGTTTTCATAAATGGTTCATTTAATACAATATTAAATTCATCAAAACTTGAATTAATAAAAAATTCAGGTAACCCATTAACCTTATAATTTTTTAATGTTTTAAATTCATTTTCATATATTAAATTAACATCAATATTTATACCAGCAATAGCTATTACCATAGAAAACTCACCTATAATATTCTAACATAAAAAGAAAAAAAGAAAAACAATTCATATGAATTATTCTTCTTTGAAATGTAAATATATTCTATTAGCTAAATCACTTGGCATACCAGCATTAATTAATTCCTCAACACTTGCCTTTTTAACATTATCAATAGTAGTAAAATGTGATATTAATTTTTCTTTTCTCTTAGGTCCTAAACCCTCAATATCATCAAGTTGACTTTTGAAAAATCCTTTAGCCTTAGTACTTCTAAAAAATGATATAGCAAAATCATGAACTCTTTGTGAAATATCCGCAAGCAATAAATAAATATTACTATTTTTATCTATATTAATAAATTCATTATCATAATATATAATAGTTGCCTTATGATGATCATCTTTTTGAATACCCATAACAGGAATATCTAAATTTAATGATCTTATTACATCATTACATGCATTAACCTGAATTTCTCCACCATCCATAACAATTAAATTAGGCATTTTACTATTTTCCATCAACAACCTATAATACCTACGATATATTACTTCCTTCATAGTTTCATAATCATTCGCACCTACTACAGTCTTAACGTGATATTTCCTAAATTCTTTAGGAGCTGGTCTACCATTAATATAGCATACCATCGCAGAAACAGGATATTCACCAAATAAATTTGAATTATCAAATGCCTCAATTCTTTCAGGTGATTCAATACCTAATAAATTACCTAATTCATCAATAGTATCTATTTTTTTAAGAACAGTATTCTTATAAATATTACGTTTATTCTCTAAATTATATTTAGCATTATAAATTGCCATATCTAACAATTCTTTTTTCTTACCTAATTTAACATCAATAATAGGAATATTTAAATAACTTCCAATTAAATTAGTATCAATACCACTTATAGCTAATTCATGTGGTTTTTCATTCAAATCATAAAATTGAATTATATATGATATCGCATCCTCGCTATCATCACCATATGAATTAATAATAGTTTGATGATTTTGAACAATAGAACCTAACCTAGTAATAATTATATTAATAGATACATCACCATCATTCTCATAAACACCAATATAATCTCTACTTGTTAAATCATTAATAGTAATCTTCTGTCTAGATATAGTTTCTTTAATAGAATTAATTAATTCTCTATATTCAATAGCCTTTTCAAATTCCATATTATTAGACGCATCTATCATCTTATTTTCCAATTCGTTTAATATATCTTTAGCATCACCATTTAAAAATGAAGCTATTTCATTCTTATAATTAGTATAATCAAAATCTATATTTTTAATACATGGACCTAAGCATTGCCCCATATGATAATATAAACATTCCTTACTAGGAATCTTATAACATTTTCTTAAAGGATATAATCTATTTAATAAAGTCACAGTTTGTCTTGCTGCCTTAACATTAGGATATGGTCCAAAATATCTAGCAACACCCTTTTTTCTTTTTTCTCTTGTGACAATCAACCTAGGATTCTTTTCATTTGTTAATGCAATATATGGATATGTTTTATCATCAGTAAGCATAATATTATATTTAGGATCATATTCTTTAATCAAATTAATCTCTAACACAAAAGCCTCAAGCTCACTTGCTGTAATTACATAATTAAAATCACATATTTCACTAACTAATTTAGTAGTTTTAGCATTATGAGCTCCATGAAAATAACTTCTTACTCTATTTTTTAAATTTTTAGCCTTACCAACATATATAATCTTACCATTCTTATCAAGCATTTGATAAGAACCAGGACTATCAGGTAATAACTTTAATTTTTCACTTATCACTTCATTCATAATGCCACCTCCTAAAAAGAAAAATAAAATGGTTAAATAAATTAACCATATATTTTTTAAATACTCTTTAAATCCTTAAATTCCATTGTGCACTTATCTTCAAGTACTTCCTCAAGTGCTTGACCAATAGGCTTAACACAGATACCATCCTCAGCAGCTGTCCAATCCTCTTCATCAATAATATGTGCACGCTTAGCAGCTAATACTGCAAGCTTATATTTTGAATCTACTTTTTCTAATAATTCATCTACTGATGGATAACGCATACCATCATATTCTCTCTTACTCATAGGATAACCTCCTCACCAAAAAAATTATAGCATTTTTTATTATATTTTACAAATAAAATATAATTTTATTCTTCACTTTCACCAATAAGATCATAATACTTACTAATACTACGACATGTTCTAGCATGCTCTGCTCTAATAATTGCCATTATTCTATCAGCCGCATTATCAACATCATCATTTACTACAATATAATCATAATACTTAGCAACCTTAAATTCTCTATTAGCCTTAGCTATTCTTGCCTGAATTACTTCTTCAGTTTCTGTACCACGCTTTTTTAATCTTTCATATAAAGCTTCTTTTGAAGGTGGAACAATAAAAATTAACACACAATCAGGCACTTTCTTCTTAACTTGCATAGCACCCTCAACCTCAATCTCAAGTACTACTTCTGAACCCTTATCTAATTGTTCATTTACCTTATCAAGTGGTGTACCATAACAATTACCTACAAATTCTGCATGTTCTAAGAATTTACCTTCATCAATTCTCTTTTGGAATTCTTCTTTACTTACAAAATAGTAATCCTTACCTTCTACTTCACCTTCACGCATTTTACGTGTTGTCATAGATACACTATATTTTAAATTATGATTTTCTCTTTCAAATAATGCTTTTCTAACAGTACCCTTACCAACACCAGATGGACCAGAAATAACTATTAGTAATCCTCTTTCATTTAATTTCATATTACTATACCTTTTCTATTTCAAATTGTAATTCTTTAATACTATCAATACTATTCATAACAATTGAATAAATATTATCATTATCTACTTTAACATTATACTCAAGATATAAAATACTATCCTTAAGCTTCATAGTATAATATTTACTAATTAAATTAAAACTATTTATTCTCTCATATATATTTTCTTTACCGATTTTTCTTAAATTAATTAATATTGTCATAATAGATTCATTTTCATCAAGCTTAATATATGGATATAAATTATATCCAGCATCACTACAATTAACCTCAAATGATAATTTATTGTCATCAACATCAATACTAATATTGTTATTCTTAAATTCTTTACTTAAAACATCAAATAACTTCTTCTTACTCCAAAAGGCCATAATATCACCTCGACTATATACTAATATATCATTTTTATTATTTTTTTTAAAGTATAATATCAATATCTTCTATATCATCAAATGATATCTTAGTCTCATTTACAAAAATAAATTTATCAATAACATTTAATTTAGCTTTACCACTAATATCAAAATAATGTCCATCATTATAATATCTTATATTAACATTATCATTTTTCTTTAAATTAAATAATGTATCAGATATTTTATTAATTCTATCAGGTGCTAAATCTCCCTTTTCTATTCTTTCATGCTCAAATTCCTTAAGCCTTAAAGCATCCTGTAATCCCTTTAGGGCATCAAATGGTAAAAACTGTCTTGCCCTATCAGATAATGGCATCTTTTCTCTACTCACTATTATGTCCTCCTATAAGCTTATTTCTTTCTATCTGTGTCGCACCTTCCTCAAAATCAATAGCCTTTAATACAGAATTCTTACCAAATCTTTCCTTTAAATTAATAACGCTATTCATTAATTTCTTCTGTTTTTCAACACTTTCCATATCAGTAAATAAATCATATTGTTCATAAATATCAGGTAATGCATTAAAAGAAAAACCTATTCTTTTAACTAATCTATTCTTATCTATAATTCTTTCAAATATCTTTAGTGCCTCTTCAATAATATAACTATATAAATTAGTAGTGATACCAATCTTACTTGAGGCATGTGATAACCCCTCACCATCATAACCCAAATGAATTGAAATAACATTAGTCACTAAATGATTCTTCATTAAAGTATTGCAACCTTCATTAATCATTTCCTTTAATACAATCTTAATCTCATCATATTTATAACCTCTTGATAAAACCTGTGCTTGAGATATTGAATGAGATTTCCTTTTATAATTCTTAATATCTTCCATTCTTACAGGCTCTATTCCATTAGAATGATCTATTATTATTTCTGTATTAACCCCAAATTCTTTATACATCATATCACTATCAGCTTTAGAAATACCATGCATATCATAAATACCTAATCTGGCCAAATGGCTCTCGATACCTCTTGAAAAACCCCAAAAATCAGATAATGGTCTATGAAACCATAATTCTTTTTTAAATTTATTTTCATCTAACCAACCAATACCATCATTACTTTTTTTAGCAGTAATAGCTAACGCAACCTTAGCCAAATACATATTAGTACCAATTCCACAAGTTGCAGGAATATTTACAGTTTCTTTAATTTCTCTAATTAATTTTAAAGCGAATGCTTTAGCTCTAATATCATATAATTTTAAATAATCAGTAACATCAATAATACTTTCATCTATTGAATATACATGAATATCCTTCTTATCAATATACTTTAAATAAATACCATATATCTTAGCATTATATTCAATATATTTCTTCATCCTAGGCTTAGCAATAATATAATCAATACCTTTAGGTATTTCAAATAATCTACATCTATTCTTTACACCTAACTTTTTAAGTGATGGTGAAACAGCCAAGCATAATGCTTTTTCTGTTCTTTCCTTATCAGCAACAACCAAATTAGTAGTCATTGGATTTAATCCTCTTTCTGCACATTCAACGCTCGCAAAAAAAGACTTCATATCTATTACAAAATAAACACGTCTATCCATGAAACCACCACCTAATTTTATTTTATAATAAAATAAACTGAAAGCATAGTTGAAAGAAAACTAATATGAAACAAAAAAGGACACCGAAGTGTCCTAATTATAATTTAAATTATAAAGTTACGATTTCAAATGTTGTTCCTGTAGCCTTAACAATCTTGTCATCCTTAGCTAAATCTAAGCAAGCTTTTGCCTTAGCTAAAGCATCAGCATATGTACCAACTACTGCTTGAACACCCCAAACGATAGCTAATGTTCTAGCTTCTTCAGGAGTCTTTACTGCAAAGAAGATATCTGTGCATGGTCTATATTGAGATAATGCTAATGCGAAATCAACATCACCTTCAGCAACTACAGCAGGAATTTCGAATTCATTTGCCATTGTAGCACAAGCTAAACCAATAGCATCATATTCATCCTTATCTTCCTTACCGAATACTACATTTTCAATCATCTTATCATGATCAATTGATTCTTCAGCCTTAGATGCAATCTTTCCTAAGTAAGTAACTGCTTCATATGGATAATCACCTTGAGCAGACTCACCTGATAACATTACACAGCAAGTACCATCAAGTACTGCGTTATGAACGTCAGATACTTCAGCTCTTGTTGGTCTTGGATTTTGTTGCATTGAATCTAACATTTGAGTTGCTGTAATAACAATCTTACCTGTAGATTGAGCTAAGAAAATCATTTCCTTTTGGATTTGAGGTAAATCCCAAGCATCAACGTCAACACCTAAGTCACCACGTGCAACCATTACACCATCAGATAATGCAATGATTTCTTCCATGTTCTTAACGCCTTCTTGATTTTCAATCTTAGAAATAATCTTGATGTGGTTATTATTCTTACCAGCAAGTAAATCTCTAATTTGCTTAATATCATCAGCACGACGTACGAATGAAGCGAAGATGAAATCTAAGTCCATATCACAAGCCCATTCAATATCATCCTTATCCTTTGGTGAAATATAAGGCATATTAAGAATAACACCAGGAACATTACAGTTTCTCTTATTCTTTAACTTTCTATCATTTTGAGCTTCACAAACTAATTCCTTGCAAGACTCATCTTTTTCAACTACCTTTAATGTTAATAGACCATCTTCAATTAAGATTCTTCCACCAACATGTAAATCATCATATAAACCAGGGTAAGAAATAGCTACCTTGTTAGCATCTCCTAAATAAGAATAATCCATAGTGATACGGATAATATCACCAGTATGAATCATAACTGGTTCATCATTCTTTAAATAACCAGTTCTGATTTCAGGACCCTTAGTATCAAGAGCCATACCAACATTCCAACCCTTTTCAGCATTTAAAGCCTTAACGTTCTTAATACGGAATCCTTGCTCATCATGATCACCATGGCTTAGATTCATACGCATTACGTTCATTCCAGCTGTTCCAATTAACTTTTCAAGACAGTCCTTTTGTTCACTAGCAGGACCGATTGTACAAACACACTTAGTCTTTTTCATTTCAAATAATCTCCTTTTTAATTTATGATATCTTTTTAACCAAATTTGCGAGCTCTACACTTGTCTCATTTTGCATTATTAATGCTTCTTCAATAGGTGTATAACGGAGCTCGTTTTGTCTTATACCTACTGCTACTCCTGTAACTCCTTCATGTAGAAGGTCAACCGCATACTTACCAAGTCTTGCAGCAAGTAAACGATCCTCAGGTGTCGGAGCACCTCCACGCTGAACATATCCTAAAACTGTAGCACGGCATTCATAACCAGAATATGCCTCTACATCTTTAGCAAGTTGATGTACATCTGTAATATTTTCAGATATAACTACGATTGCATGTCTTCTTCCAGCTAATCTATTACTCTTAAGGTCTTTTAATAACTTTTCCTTATCAAGACCAGTTTCATTTGTGATGATGTATTCAGCACCACAACATAAGCCAGAATAAAGTGCAAGGTCACCACAATGACGTCCCATTACTTCAATAATAGAACATCTTTGATGGCTTGATGATGTATCTCTTAATTTATCAATAGCTTCACACGCAGTATTTAAAGCTGTAGAAAAGCCGATTGTATAATCAGTAGATGCAATATCATTATCAATAGTACCAGGAATACCAATTGTCTTAATACCCATCTCATGAAGTCTTAAGGCACCAGTATAAGTACCATCACCACCAATAACAATTAATGAATCAATATCATACTTCTCAAGTTGTTTACAAGCAAGTGCTCTAACTTGCTCATACTTAAATTCTGGAAGTCTAGCAGTACCTAAAATTGTACCACCCCTACTTAGAATTTCTGAAACATCTTTTCTTGTGAATTCTACAATTTTACCTTCTACTAATCCACGGTAACCATCAGATATACCAAATACCTGATCTCCACTAGCTATACCCGTTCTAACAATAGCACGAATAGTAGCATTCATACCAGGAGCGTCACCGCCTGAAGTTAATACACCAATTCTCATCAACTATCACTCCGAATAACATTATATCACAAAATTTTCTACCTTCAAGAAAATTATTATATTTTATATAATACCAAAAAAAGCCAGTCAATTTCTTGACTAGCTTATGGCCATATAATTGTAGGATCCCAATTAATCCCATCACTTGATGTTGATGTATTAGTACTAGTAGATGAAGTCGCTAAATTACTATCATCAGTTGTATTTGTACTTGTAGTAGGTTCAACACTACTTGATGGTGTTGTTGTACTACTTTCATCACCTATAATAATTTCAGGGGTACTTGTAGGAGTAGTATCATTATTAGCAGTTTTTGAGCTTACAGCTGGTTTATTGCATGATGCTAATCCTAAAGCAAGTAATGAAAATACGAATAATAACTTTTTTCTCATAAGTTTATTAATTATTAATTGTATATGAGAATCCACTACAATTAATAACTGTACCATTTTTAAGTGTTATTGTTGTGGTAGCATTAATCTTATAACCATTATTAGCTGATGTTATACCTTTAATGACAACATAGTAATATCTAACATTACCCTCTGCAGGTGCTATTGTAGTACCATTACTTAATTCTAATGATTTATAAACGTCAGTAATCTTTTGAGTAACACTCTTATATGTCACACTATTATTGTTAACCAAATCAATATTAACTTCAATTGATGCTATATCACTTAATTCGCCAATATAATCACTAGAATCAAATTTACCTACAATTCTTAAAGCTTTATATTCAACATCATTACTTGTATATTTACCAAATTGATATCCTAATTTAGTAATATTATCTTCTCTTTCAATTGAAACAGAATTAATATAATAAGATCTTAACGCAGTATCAGCTGTATTAAATCTTAGACCTTTAATTGAAGGAGCGTAGCTTGAAACATTAAATACTATTTTATTATCAAATGAATCATTATCTATTTCAATTTTTGTAGAATTTTTGTCATAATCAACAGTAACAACTATTCTATACTCACTATCAGCAACAATACTATTTGAAGATGCAACCTCAGACTCGCTACCGATTTTATATCCAAGTTTATTTACATCACCAGGTTTATTGGTTTTATCCTCTCCACAACTCCTTACAAAAAGATCATCTCCTGTTGTTATAAATTGTAGAAAATTCCACTTACTTCCAACTGAGTCACTTGTTGTTAAAGTAACACTATATTTATATACACCTTTAGTAGAGTAGGAATTGCCGAAAATGTAATATCCAATAGTGGATTTTTCGGAATTATCATATATGAATAAACCATTATTGTTAAATTGAATATTGTTATTTGTATAATTGACAGGAGAAATATTAGTATACTGATATAATCCTGCACTTGTTGGTATACTGCTAGATGATAATTCTTCTATTGTTCTACTGCTGTTACTAAAATCATCATCAACTATTATAGCAACAGACTTATTATCATAACTTACATTTGTATCTTCTTCTGGCTCTTCTCCAACAACTGAATAAGTAGTTGTATTCATAATTCCAGCACCTGATAGATTTGGCACATCAGTTTTAACTTTTTGTAAATCAGTTATTAAATTAGTTACATCTGATTTTTTATTTGATGAATCATAATAAAATTTCGTTTTAGTTGAATCTGTATCAAAACTTGAACTACATAAATTGCCATTAGAAACGGTATCTTCTCTATCTGTAACTATGGATGGATCATTATTCATTGTACCTCCATCAAAAAAGTTATTGAATGATTTAATTGCAGGTGTTTGATATCCATTGCTTTTTATTTCAAATCTTTTATTATCGTTTTCAAAATAACAATACTCTATAAACGCGTAAGTTCCTGAATATATCTGCATTGTAAGGTTTTTTGAATTATCATAGTAGTTATTATACATATGTATATTTGCTTGTCTTGCATATGGCATACGAGATTGGTTTTGTTGATACCAATTATGATGGAATGTCACATTAAATGTAGGGTCTCCATTTCCTCCACCCACTAAACCTGTTTTATGATTTTTGTAATAATGATTATATGATAATGTATAGTTTTTTTGTTTCTTTATATCTGTGGCTCCATCGCCCTCATGTTTATCTTGCTCAGTACATACGTCCCAATAGTTTTTTCCTTCATTAAATGTACAATTATGTACCCAAGCATTCGCTGATGAAAGTGAGCCAATATCATAACTAGTTGCATCTTTAGAAATGCTATTTGCACTTGCCTCAAATGAGCAAGCATCTTCAGGATAATCATCAAATGTTATATTCTTAACCTCAATAGAATTGCATGATTTCCATGTTAATCCCCATTGGAATATCATTGAATCAGTTCCTATGCCTTCAACTGTCACGTTTGATGCACCACTAATATCAAGCATATTAAAATAAGAATCAAAAGATCCATCACTTTCTTTTTTTATCTTATTTGTCAATCCATTTAATTTCGAATAATTTGTATTTATATTTAATGTATTGTAACCTTTTTCTAGAATTGTACTTTCATCCATTTGACTATTATCTTCCCAATGGGAGTCGTCTTTTAATACTCTGTCATTTACACCAATTACATTTTCGGTAGGTAAATTTTTATTTGTCCTATAGGTACCAGATGGATCATATTCGATTTCACTCCAAGTTGCAGCACATACAGTTCCAATAATTCTAATATCTAAAGGTTCATTAGAATTACTTTGAGCTTTTAATATATTGGCTAAGCCGGTTTTAATCTCTCTTACATCATCTTTTGCATTATACATGCTTGCAGTAACAGTATTTTTATTATCATCATTTACGTATACTACTACTGCATTATCTTTTAATGTACCATCATCATTATATGCACCTACACCACTACTATAATTAAAATGTGCATATCCTGATCTATCATCTGCTTCTACATTAATATTTGATATTTCGATTATATTATTTGTAATTTCAGCATTACCATTTTTAGGAACAAATTTTAAACAATATTTTCCTTTAGATAATCCTACTGCGTCTATTCTAACTAAAGAACTACTTTCTCTTACTAACTGACTATCTAATTTAGTATATTCTGAATCAGTTGATTTTTTTACATAGGCATCATAACTTGTTGCACCTGAAACAGTATCGAATTTTCCATATAGGCACTCTTTACCACTACCAATATCTATAATACCATCACTTACTGCATTTACTTTACCAAATGAAAATATAGATAATGCTCCAAGTGATAACATAGCTCCCATTAATAATTTTCTAAATTTCATATGTCATCACCATCCTTAAATTGATATACCTGAATTATCATCAATGATACCATTATCATTTTCTTTAACTTGTGAAGCATTATTACAAATATCCTCAATAATAATCTCTTCATCTTCTATAATTGGTTTTAAATATTCCTTCATAAGCCTATCTCCAATCGTTTATATTTAATTTAGTATAACATGTTTATTATTTATAATAAAGATTCTATATTGAAAAAGGCATAGCCAAAGCTATGCCAATCAATTAAAAGTCTTCTATTTTAATAATCTTTTTAACAAAAACACTCTTTAATGTAATAAACAATATTAATGAAGCAACAAATAATGCACCTATAGTTACAAACACACCAAGAGGCTTCATAACAATTCCTAATCCAACTAATAAACCTATCATAACAATATCAATTCCAAAACCTATTAACATTGCAATAACAACTGAACTTGATGACTTAACAACCTCTTGTTCACTTTTCCATCTTAACTTATAGAATGTTAAATTAATTAATAAAGAAAGTACAACATCTAAAATAGTAACTAAAATTGGAATTAAATAAATTGATAAAATACTAATCAAATCAGGTTGAATAAATATAACAATTATTGTAGATGAAATAATAGATACAGGTAATATCAATATAAGTGAAAGTAATAACTTAGCCCACATATATTTTTTATAATTGATAGGAAGTGATTTAATTAACCAGAAATTCTTTCCTTCAATAGAAATACCAACTGTAGATGGATTAGTTATACTAATACCAAACGCTACTATAATTCCACCAGCAAACGCATACTGTTGTACATATCCATATAATTCATCACTCATACCAAAAGGTGAATATTTAGAAAATACCAATCCCATAAATACTGCCATAAACAATGACATTATTAATCCTACAATTGAATTAATAAAATACATCTTAGATGATATTAATCTCTTAAATTCTAATCCTAATAAAGTTCTTAATTCTTTCTTAGTTTTTAATACTTTTCTTTCATACTTATAATCACTATTTAACGAATTAACAACCTCATGAATTTTATCATAAAATAACGCAAATACCAATATTACTAATATTAATGAAACTACATTAATAGCCACAAAAATAAATATAAATAAGTAATTAGTTGTATGTGCTAATTGAACAAAATATATTGCTGGATTTAACCACTTAATAATATTTGCTATATTAGTCAAAGCAGTTGCCTGTGCATTTGTATCATGACTACTACTTATAGTAAAAGACATCATAAAAATAGCACCTAAGAATATAACATACATTCCTATCGCAACGAAATTACCATACTTAAACTTAGATGAAATAATAGCTGTAATAAATGAAAATATCATAGCTATTACAAGAGGGAATGCTGAAACAAATACTGATAATATTATACTAGTGAACAAATACATTGTATCCCCAGATAATATTACATTAACAACACCATGAGGTAACATAATAATACTAGTATACAATAATTCAACTAAATATAGATTGATAACCTTACTAGCAATTATTTCTCTTTTAGTAAGTGGTAAAGATACTAACATATCATAATCATTACCTATAAATATACCTCTTGATTGAGTTATACCAGAATACAAAGATAACATTGATGCTACAGCCGAAAACATTAATGTTAATGGTAATAAACTCGCACCAGCATCTAAAAATACCTTACCATAAATATAGGAATACAAGGATGAGAGACCAATTCCTAACAAAATAACTAAACCAATTATTGAGAAAAATGAAGCACTTTTTGCTTTATTTTCTTTAATTGAATTTTTACTAAAAGCTTTACTAAATTCAATCTTTACTAAAGCTAATAAATTAGTCATTAAATAACTCCATAAACTTTTGCTCAAGACTCTCATCACCCTTAACTTCTTCAGTTAATCCTTGAGCAATTATTTTACCATCTTTTATAATAGCTATCTTATTACAAAACTTTTCTACAACCTCAAGTACATGTGATGAGAAAAATATCATAGTACCTTGAGCACATAATTCTTTCATTACTTCTTTTAAATCAAATGTAGCCTTAGGATCTAATCCAACAAAAGGCTCATCAAGTACTAACAATTTAGGATTATGTATTAATGCAGATATAATTTGTAATTTTTGTCTCATACCATGTGAATATGATTTAACTGGATTAGCAAGCTTATCTTCAATACCAAATAATGCTGAATATTTATGAATAAGCTCATTCTTCTCTTCACCCATACCAAATACATTAGCAATAAAATCTAAATACTGAATACCAGTTAAATGCTCATAAATATCTGGATTATCAGGTACATAAGCAAGCATCTTCTTATATCCAATAGGATCATCCTTTAATGTCTTTCCATTTAAATAAATCTCTCCACTATCATAAGAATGTATACCAACAACACACTTAAGTGTAGTAGATTTACCAGCACCATTTGGACCTACAAATCCATATATATCTCCATCTTCAATATCAATTGATACATCATCAATAGCCTTAACAGTAGACTTCTTATAAGTCTTAGAAATATTTTTAATTGATAACATAATCTAACCTCCAAATCTACTCAATTATACTATATATAATATAAATTTACAACGTTTACGTAAACATTTAAAACAACAAAAAATGACTCTCAGAGTCATCTAATATCTCCAATTATTAATTGAACCAAACGGTTCAATTTTTCTTTTTATAAAGTTCAATACCCTCCATTCTTGGAGGGTATTGTTCCCCAGATTCACTGGTATATGCTATTGTAATAGCATTATTTTATAATTTACGCTATTATTTTTAATTATTTTCTCCAAATAATACATCATCCATATCATAAAAGCCTTTTGGCTTATTAACTAACCAACGTGCAGCTTTTATAGCACCTGTTGCGAAAATCTTTTTAGAATGAGCTGAATGCTTTAATGTAATTACTTCATCAGTACCACAATACATAACTTCATGTTCACCAACAATAGTACCACCACGAACTGCGTGTACTCCTACTTCTGTCTTACTTCTAGGTGAATATCCATCACGTCCTGGTTTAACACTATATCCAGTTTCATCAGTAATGGTCTTAACTAACATTTTAGCAGTACCTGATGGTGCGTCAACTTTCTTATTATGATGTGCTTCAATTACTTCAATATCATATCCTTCTAATATTGGAGTAGCCATCTTAACAAGCTTATTTAATAAAATTACACCGAGTGAGAAATTAGCACTTCTTAATACTGGTACACTCTTTGATAATTCATCAATTTTTGCAAGTTCAGAATCACTATATCCAGTAGTAGCAAAAACTACAGGTGTTTTAGTTTTCATACAATAATCATAAATCATATCCAAATTCTTTGGACTAGAAAAATCTATAATTACATCAAGTTTATCTTTTACATTATCAAAATTCTTATTTTCACATTCTAATGCTACATTCAAGAATAAATCATCGCCTAACATTTCAGAGATGATTTTACCCATAGCACCATATCCAACAACACAAGCCTTCATTAGAATATAATCTCCTTACTCTTATCTAATTCCTTAAATAAAGTTTCTCTATTCTTATCACTCATATAATCAAGTGGTGCTCTATAACCACCAACATTAAATCCTAAATGATTCATAGCTTCCTTAACAGGAATTGGGTTAACTTCAATAAATAAATCATTAATTGTAGTTAATAATGCATTTTGTAATTTATTTGCTTCTCTATATTTCTCTTCAAAGCATAATTCACACATCTTTGCAGTTTGTTTAGGTGCGATATTTGCAAGAACACTAATTACACCCTCAGCTCCAATAGACATCATAGGTACAATAATATCATCATTACCGGAGAACATATGAAAATCCTTACTTAATAATTTAGATACCTTAGCTGCGTAGCTCATATTACCTGATGCTTCCTTAACACCATAAATATTAGGATGCTTAGCTAATACTTCCATTGCAGTTATAGAAATACTCATACCAGTTCTACCAGGTACATTATACATAATAACAGGACAAAGTGACGCATCCGCAACAGCAGTAAAATGCTTAATTAATCCACTTTCGTTTGTCTTATTATAATATGGTGTAATTACTAATACATAATCAGCACCCATCTCAGAATACTTCTTAGACATAGTAACTGCCTTTTCTGTTTCATTAGAACCAGAACCAACAATTAATGGTACTCTCTTATTTACTTTCTTTACTGAATATTTAACAATTTCAGCTTCCTCATCAAATGATAATGTAGATGCCTCACCAGTAGTACCTAAAATAACAATACCACCACTACCATTTTCAATATGATATTCTAATAATCTACCTAATTCATCAAAATTAACACTACCATCTTCATTAAATGGTGTAACTAAAGCTACAATACTTCCTTTTAACATAAATTATTCCCCCTTATATTTCTCTTTCTAATAATTCATCTAAAGTTTGTCTCTTAACAACCAATTTATCCTTACCATCTTCTACAAATACTACTGCAGGTGTTAATGCCTTATTATAATTATTACTCATAGAATAACCATAAGCACCTGTAGTATAAGTGATTAAAACATCACCCTTCTTAGCCTCAGGTAAATTTATACCTTCAATAATTAAATCACCAGATTCACAACATTTACCAGCAACAGTAACCAAATGATTCTTAACATCATTTTCCTTACCAACTATATCAGCGTCATATTTAGCTTGATATAATGCAGGTCTAATATTATCAGTCATACCACCATTAATAAAATAATATTCTTTATTAGGTGTCTTCTTAATATAACCAATTTCATAAATTGTATATCCACATTCAGCAACAATACTTCTTCCTGGTTCAATACATAATTTCTTAATCTTTAATCCACTCTTAGTTAATTCTTCATTAGCAGTATTAATTAAAGTTTGTGATACAACATCAAATGGAATAGGTGAATCCTCACTTGTATATCTAACACCAAATCCACCACCAATATTTAAAATAAGTGGCTCACTAAAATCTTTAGCATAACTAATCAACTTAACTAAAGCAGCTCTAAATGCCTCTAAATCAAATATTTGAGATCCTATATGAGAATGGAATCCTTTAAAATTAATGAATTCGGATTTATTACATAAATCAATAATCTTATTATATTCATCACTCTTATATAAAACACCAAACTTAGAATCTATATGAGATGTTACTATAAATTTATGAGTATGTGCAGATACACCAGAATTAATTCTAACAATAACATTAACATTCTTCTTTTTATTATTAGCAATTTCCTCAATTGTCTCTAATTCCATATAATTATCAACGACAATTACTCCAACATTATTACCAATTGCATATTCTAATTCCTCATAAGATTTATTATTACCATGGAAATAAATCTTCTTAAAATCAAAATCAACACATTTAGCAGTATATAATTCACCTAATGATACACAATCAAGTGACATACCCTTTTCTTTAACTATTCTTAATACTTCCTTAATACTAAATGCTTTAGATGCATATAATACCTCAGTATCAAAATTGGGAGATTTAAAATAACTTAAATAACCATCCATATTCTTCTTTAAATGATTAACATCATAAATATATAATGGAGTACTATATTTCTTTTTTAAATCCATTACATCAACATCTGCAATTCTCATAAAATCAATCCTTTCACAAAAAATAAAATGGGGCTGAGACCCCATTATTATTACAATCATAAATATAATTAGCGCCTCTACCAATAGGTAGGAGTGATATTAGTATTCCCAATATCCCCATAAATTAAATATGCCTATCTAATTTATTCGGCAATGGTTGCCTTTCATGTAGTTCATCAAATGCCTTCTCGCTACATTACTCATCTGCATTGCTACCTCTAAATATTAATATACAAATATTTTATATCAAAAATTTGTTAATGTAAATAAATATTTAAAATTAAGAAAAAATACACTAGAAATCAATCTAGTGTATTTCATTATCATTAGTCTTTAAAAGTACCTTTTTCAAGTGCTAAAGTTCTAGTAGTTAAATCACAAACTTCTCTAGGACCATAATATTGAATAGCACCTGGATATAAATAACATGTATTTTCAGCCCACTCTTTTCTATGTGCTTCAAAATACTTAAATGGAGCACCATCAAGTTCAACTAATGCTTTTCTAATAACTGGCTTATCCTCACCATGTCTTCTTTCAATATTCATCATCTTAGTAATTGGCATACCACCAGCAACCCACTCTTCTGCAGGCTTAGATAAATTAGATACCTTAGATAAATATCCAGTATATCCATATTGAATTAACATAAATGCATTATATCCTAATGAATAACAATAATCTGCATCAAAATTAGATGGGAATGCACATCTTCCTTCATAGCCAAAGAAATGATGTAATGCATTGAATTTACCCTTATATGTACCAGCTTTCTTTCTTTCATCTAATACATTCTTAACAAGTGCACTGAATAATTTCTCAGATTCAATTAATGATACTTGAACATTACCATGTGGATCACGCTCTAAGAATAATTGTTGTTGAATAGTTTGAGGTAAAATAGCAAATACACTCATTGATTCTTTTGTTAAACCTTTTTCAATAAATGCATATTTTTCATTCCAAGATGCAAGCTTATTAAATGCATCTGCCTTACTACCAGCTAATAATTCATTAATTTCAGCAATTAATTTAGAGAATTCAGGAACGAATTCAACTACACCTTCAGGTATAATAGCAACACCATAATTCATTCCCTTAGCTGCTCTTGCAGCTACTGAATCAGCAATATTATTAGCAATTTCTGATAAAGACATCTTCTTTTCTGCAACCTCTTCAGAAATTAAACAGATATTAGGTTGAGTCTCTAAAGCACATTCAAGTGCAACATGTGATGCACTTCTTCCCATAACCTTAATAAAATGCCAATACTTCTTAGCTGAATTACAGTCTCTTTGAATATTACCAATTAATTCAGAATAAGTCTTAGTTGCAGTATCAAAACCAAATGAACATTCAATATCTTCATTCTTTAAGTCACCATCAATTGTCTTAGGACAACCAATTACTTGAACACCAGTCTTCTTAGCTGCGAAATATTCTGCTAATACTGCAGCGTTAGTATTAGAGTCGTCTCCACCAATAATAACAATTGCAGTAATACCATGCTTCTTACATACTTCACTTGCAACCTTAAATTGTTCTTCAGTTTCTAATTTAGTTCTACCAGAACCAATAATATCAAATCCACCTGTATTTCTATATTCATCAATAAATATGTCATCAAATACAACAAAATCATCTTCAATTAATCCAGATGGACCACCCTTAAATCCAATTAATACATTATTCTTATCTGTTGCCTTTAAAGCATCATATAATCCAGAAACAACATTGTGTCCACCAGGTGCTTGACCACCAGATAGAATTACACCTACAACTTGCTTCTTTGCCTTAGATGTATTTTTTCCTTTTTGAAATGTAATTTCATTCTTACCATACGTATTAGGAAATAAAGCTTTAATCTTATCTTGATCCTTTACAGATTCAGTAGGTAAGCCCTCCTTAACACAAATCTCTTCAATACCCCCTCTTAACATACCGGGTAACTTTGGTTGATATTCATATCTAGCCTTTTGAAGTGGTGATAATTTCATAATAAATCAAATCTCCTTTAAAAATAATTTTAACGAATCAGTCTATCATAATTTATATTAATTTTTGATTGTCGTTACGTTATTTAAATTATACCAAAATAATAGTATTTTGGCAACTTACTTTCGATAATATTGTACATCTCTATATGAACCAATTTTAATAATTTTATTCTCTATAATCAATTTACTAAGTACTAATTCTTTTTTAGGTAGTAAATTAATATTTTAGGCAATAAAAAATCACCAACATAAATGCTGGTGATAAATAATTATTTAACTAAATCTTCGTATAAAGCTTGTAATGTCTTTTCATAATCACTTGATGCAACACCAATAATTATATTTAATTCACTTGGACCTTGTGCAAGTAATTTAACATTAATTTTTTCTTTACCTAAAGCCTGGAAAATAGTTGCACATACACCACTTCTTTTAGCCATATTACGACCTACAATCGCAACTAATGCTAAATCAGTTTCTACTGTAACATTACAATCTAAATCACGCTTTAAATCTGTAACTAATTCATATTTACACTTATCTACTGAAGCTTCATTAACTACTACAGAGAATGAATCGATTCCAGATGGAACATGCTCAATAGATACATCATATTTTTCAAATATAGATAATGCCTTACGCATAAATCCTACTTCATTTGACATATGATCTTTAGATATATTAAATGATAAGAAATCCTTCTTACCAGCTAAACCAGTAACAATATTAGTTTCATCAGTACATACATTTCTAATCATAGTACCAGGATTAGATGGTTCATTAGTATTCTTTAAATTAATAGGAATATTTAATTCCTGTACAGGGAATACAGTCTCTTCATGTAATACAGAGGCACCCATATATGATAATTCTCTTAATTCAGCATAAGTAATCTCTTTAATAGCTCTTGGAGATTTAACAATTCTAGGGTCAGCAGCTAAAATACCAGATACGTCAGTCCAGTTTTCATATACAGTAACATTTAAGCACTTAGATAGAATAGCACCTGTAACATCAGATCCACCTCTAGATAATAACTTAATAGAATTATTAGGATAAGCACCATAAAAACCAGGAACAACAATCTTACCATATTTAGAGAATGCAAGTTTTACATTCTTTTCTGTTAATACTTCATCTAATTTACCATCATAGCTATATCTTAATAAATCTTTAGCATCAACAAATTGATAACCAATATAAGCAGCCATAAGCTTAGATGTTAAATATTCGCCACGTGATACTAAATAATCTTGGCTAATATTCTTATTTAATTCAGATTTTAATAAATCTAAATCTGCTTTAATATCATATGATATATTTAAATCATTCTGAACACCAGTAAATCTATCATATAACATTTTCCAAATATCTTCATAAGGAACTGAATATTTTAAATGTGCATGTAAAATATATAATAAATCAGTAATCTTAGTATCACTTGATTCTCTCTTGCCAAGAGCACTACATACAACTATTTGTCTACTAGGATCACCTAATACAATATTTTTTACCTTTTCAAATTGAGTAGCACATGATAATGAACTACCACCAAACTTTGCAACAGCAAGCATATTAACACTCCAATCCAACTAACTTTAAAGCAATCTGAACTGCATTAGTTGCAGCACCCTTTCTAACTTGGTCACCAGAACACCATAAAGTAATACCTTTATCAGTAACTAAATCTCTTCTTATTCTACCTACAAATACTATATCTTGATCACTTGTAACAAGTGGCATAGGATATAATAATTTTTCAGGATCATCATATAATCTACAACCCTTTTCATTTGCTATAGCATTCTT
Organism: Acholeplasmatales bacterium; assembly: GCA_017542485.1. Lineage (GTDB taxonomy): Bacteria > Bacillota_I > Bacilli_A > Acholeplasmatales > Anaeroplasmataceae > Anaeroplasma. The sequence continues at coordinate 1,065 of JAFXXC010000011.1, read as the reverse complement.
TACATCATTTAAATCTAATTTATTTTCAGTATAAACTGTTACAGCAATAGAATGGCTTCTTACAACTGGAACTCTTACACAAGTACAAGTTACCTTTAATTCAGGTAGATGCATAATCTTTCTACCTTCATTTTGCATCTTCATTTCTTCTTTTGTATAACCATTATCTAAGAAATTACCAATTTGAGGAATAACATTTTCAGCAATTTGATATTGGAATACACTTGATTCAATCTTTCCGCCTTCTAATAATGCCTTTTCTTGATTTCTTAATTCAATTGGACCATTAATACCAGCACCTGATGTAGCTTGATATGTACAAGCATTCATAGCCTCAATCTTTGATAATTTATTAATTGCATTTACTGCAACTAATGTAATAATAGTTGAACAGTTAGGGTTAGAAATAACACCCTTATTCTTAAATATATCCTCAGGATTAATCTCAGGTACAACTAGTGGTACATCCTCATCACCTCTAAATGCACTTGAATTATCAATAAATACTGCACCAGATGCTACAATATCATCCTTAAATTCAATAGCTACAGGATTAGATGCTGCTCCAAGTACAATATCAAGTCCCTTAAATGCATCCTTTTCAGCTAATACTACTTTAACTTCTTTACCATTAAAAGTTAATGTCTTACCAACACTTCTTTGGCTTGCTAATAATCTTAATTCATTAACAGGAAACTTTCTTTCTTCTAATACTTTTAACATTTCACGACCTACTGCACCAGTAGCGCCTAATATACCAACATTGTAACTTTTCATAATCTTCACCTCAAAAATATAAAAATTTGCCTCTATTATATTACTACCATATTAAAAAATCAACAAAAATTATCTATAAATTTCATTTTTCTCAAACACATGTTCGTTTTACGCGAACAATATAATTCTATTGTTTAAAACCAATTAATTAATCGAGTAGAGTAGAAAAATAAATATTTTATATTTATTCTTCATCCCCTCTCACACCACCACATCGTGCCGTTCGGCAATGGGCGGTTCAATTCATAAGTTTAATTTCAAGCTAAATAATAATCTAGGGCGAAGACT
>JAFXXC010000010.1 GCA_017542485.1 Acholeplasmatales bacterium | reverse complement strand
GTACTAAACTTTGAACAATAATCATTTTCCACATTATATTATTAATAATATATTCTCTTTTTGAATGAGGACTTCTATATAATAATTCATCACTGGGATCTTCGGTTGAAAGTGCAAGAGAACCAAGTGAATCCATAATAAGATTAATCCAAAGCATTTGAATAGCAGTGATAGGACTTTCACTTCCGATACAAGAACAAACGAATACTAATAATACAGCAGAGAAATTAACACTTAATTGGAATTGTAAGAATTTTCTAATATTATCGAAAATATTTCTGCCCCATTTTATAGCATGAACTATTGAATTGAAATTATCATCTAAAATAATAATATCAGCGGCATCTCTTGCTACATCAGTACCTGTTTTACCCATAGCGAATCCTACATCAGCTTTTGATAAAGCGGAAGCATCATTTGTACCATCACCAGTAACAGCGACTACATTATCTAATTCTCTTAAACCAAGTACTAAAGCATATTTATCTATAGCTCTTGCTCTTGCAATTACTTTTAAATTTTTAATAATTTCTTTAAATGAATCCATATCATGTACTCTTTCTTTCTTTAATTTTTTAGCTAAATCTTCATCATCTTGTAATTCTGGATATTTTATTTTAGCTTGGCCTATGGTTTTAGGACAACTACATTTTTCTGTTAGCATAGTGCAAGTTTTGCAAACAATACCTCCAATTCTATCAATAAATTGCTTTCCTGTTATAGATAAATAATTTTCTGAAGGTTTAATTATACCAGCATTTTTAGCGATAGCTTCTGCAATAGTAATATCATCTCCTGTAATCATGATAACATTGACATCAGCTTGACGACACATATCAACACTTTGTGGTACACCGGGTCTCAAAGCATCATTAATAGCAGCAATACCTATTAAAGTAAATCCAGTTTGTTCGACTTCATAATTGAGATGATCTGTATTCATTTTTGATGCCATGAAATTATTGAATTCTTCGAAGGATATTTCTTTAAAAGCTATGGCTAAATTTCTTAAGGTTAAATTTGAATATTCTTTGGTGATATCATCTAATTGTTTTAAATGATTTGGATCTTTTTGTAATTCAACTATACCTTCACCAGTTGTTTTTAAATAACTAGTACATGATTTTATAACAACTTCAGGAGCTCCTTTCATATATATGAAATATTTACCATCATCTCTTTTAACAATAGTTGACATTCTTTTTCTATCAGAGTGGAATTTAAGTCTATCTAATTGTTGATATTTATTCGAAAGATTTTCATTAAATCCTCTTAATAAATCATAAAAGGCAAAATCTGTTTTGGATGAACTGGCCACAATGATATCTCCGTTACCATCAAGTTCAATATCGACATTATTAATTAAAGCATCACGTAATTGTTTATAATATTTTTCGGCGAATTTCTTTGTGTAATTTTGTGTATGTTCATGATCAATATCGTTTACATTTACTTTATTGGCATTGTTATAGAAAGAAACTACATGCATTTTATTTCTAGTTAATGTTCCAGTCTTATCAGTGCAAATATAATTAGCTCCTCCCATAGTTTCACATGCTGGCATATGTCTTACTAAGTTATTATCATCCATCATTTTTTTAACACTAAATGAAAGAGATAAAGTAACCGCCAAAGGAAGACCTTCTGGAATTGCAACGACT
>JAFXXC010000009.1 GCA_017542485.1 Acholeplasmatales bacterium | reverse complement strand
CTACGAATGAAATTGTATAATCAATATATTCTTCATTAAATTGTGCTTCATATGTCTTAGCACCTGTTACGGCTACTACTTCACTATCCCAACCCTTAAATGTATAAGTATATGTATTATCAGCTAACTTAGTTGGATTAGCACCAATATAACTTGGAACTGAACCATATTCTACCTCTTGTGAATATATTGTTGTATTACCGTTTTTCCAAGTAATAAGGTATTTATTTTTTGTTTCTTTAAATTTAGCATAATATGTTGCATTTCCAGTTACGGAAACAGGGTTTTCTGTCCAACCATCAAATGTATATGTGTTTTGTTGATTTGATTCCTTTACTGGTGTTTCACCACTATATGTAGGAACTGAACCATAGGCAACTTTTGTAGTTGTAAGTAATTCATCACCATTCATCCATGTAATTGTATATTCTTTAACTGTAGATTTATATTTTGCAGTATATGTTTTATTACCATTTACTGAAACTACTTCACTATCCCAACCATCAAATGTGTATGTATATTGTTGGTCAGCTAATCTTTCTGGATTAGATGGTAAAACAACATTATCATTGAAATGATAATCTGTCTTTGTTAATATATTTGTTCCATCGTAATCGACAAATGAAATTGTATAATTTATGTAATTTTCGTCATATTCGGCCTTGTATGATTTAGCGCCTGTTACTGCTACTATTTCACTATCCCAGCCCTTAAATGAATATGTATATGTTTCATCAGCAGCTCTTGTTGGATTTACAACAGGTTGAGTTGGAACTGTTCCATATTCAACTTCTTTACTTTCTAATTCTGAGCCATCAAAATTTTGCCAAGTAATTGTATACTTGTTAACTGTTTCTGAAAACTTTGCTTTATAAACAACATTACCAGTTACTGCATCAACTTGAGGTTCCCAACCATTAAATGTGTAAGTATATTGAGCTGTAGCTTCTTTAGTAGGTAAAGCTCCCTTATAAGATGGAGTTACACCATATTCATACTTTTCACTAGCTAATTCAGAATTATCATAATTAACCCATTTAACATCATATTGGCTTCTCGCTGTTGTCCATACTGCTTTATAAGTAGCATTACCAGTTACTGCTACTGGAGCTTCATTCCAACCTAAAAATGTATATGTGTATTCATCACTAGTTTTAGAAGGAGTAAAAGAGGGAATTTGACCATATTCCACTTGTTCGTATTTAATTACTTCTTCATCTGAATCTAACCAAGTAATAGTATATTTGTTAACAGTTTGATTCCATTTAGCATATAAAGTTATATTTCCTGTAATTTCAGTATTAAAATTAAATTTTGTACTAAATTCAGAATCAATATACCAGCCATCAAGCGAATAAGTATACTGAGCAGTTGTTGGCTTTGATGTAGTAGGCTCTTCTGCTTTTTCTCCTTTATTCAATTCTTGACTTGGTACATCTATACCGCCATTAGTTACAAAGGTAACAATCGCTTTATTACTATCTTCATTAACGATAGTTGTTGTAGTTGATGATGGTACTACTGTAGTAGATGTAGCAGTATTACTAGATGTAGTAGGATCATCTTTTTTACTAGTATCTGTATTACTAGTTTTTACGCAGCTTGCCAAACTAAAAGATGCGCATGTTAATAAGCTTAACCCCAAAAATAAACTCTTCTTTTTCATACAATTTCCTCTCTGTCAAAAACGTTTTCATTTCTTTCGACATTATTAAAACAAATATAAAAGCGTTTTTATTGGTAAAAATAAAATATTTTTATTTTCATTATTTTCATACCAAAAAAAGGAAAAAGGGGATATTAAATCCCCTAAAGAAAAGTATATAAATGATAGATAATATTTAATGTTAATTTATTCCAAAAACCTTTGTTAATTTACTAGAATATGATACTATTGCTTGTTTTAATTCTACATTAACCTCATAGCTTGTATCATCCACATCATTATTAAATGTCCATTTAAAATCTCCACCATTAATTCTTCCAGCATAAGTTTTTACTATTGTTGGAACATCTAATACATCATCTGCTTGATATAAGTACATTGTAGATTGTGTATCAAAGTTGTTGTATGTATTACCATAATTAATTCCATTTACTGTATTTTTTAGTGAAGTTCCTTTTGTTTTTACTTGACCCATATTTGCTTTAACAGTATCTGGTATTTGGTCTTTAGAATTTGAAACCTCGTATGCATCGAATTCATATGTTGTATCAATTCCTCTACTGTTAGTTGAATTATATGGTAAATAACTTGCTGCTCCTTCGATATGATTAGAGAATGCTTTAATAATTCCACCACATTCAGTACTAAATGTTCCATTATTTCCAGCATCATATTTTGTTCCAGTGCCATAAACATCAGTTCCTTGCATTGAAATCATCATAGGATATTTACAATTTCTAAAATAATTCTTTTCAGCAAAAATTGATGAACCTGATGTTGCGCCTATACCGTATTTTGAATTACCATCGTAATAATTATTATATACATGTGCGCTAAAGAATCTAACTCTAGGATGTCTTGAGTCTGAATGATCATACCAATTATGATGATATGTAATATAGAACCCATCAGTACCTTTTTCTTTTAATCCTAACAAATTACATTTTCCACTATCAAAGAAATGATTATATGAAAAAGAAACATATGTTGAAAGCTTACAATCTAAAGCTCCATCACCTTTAACTTGATCCTTATCTTTTCCTTCTTTACCATAGAACATATCACAATTATGAACCCAAATATGATCATTATCTTGCTGTAATCCAACATTATCTCCTTCATCTGAATCACAAAGCATAAATCCTAAATTTCTAACTTCAACATTAGAGGCATTAGCAATTCTAACACCCCAGCCTAAAGCAGTTGCGTCATCACCTATTCCTTCTATAGTAATACCACATTTTAATTTTTTAGAGTCTTCTTTTCCAGCACCTTTAATTGCTAAATCGCCAGCAAAATTTTGTGTATCGGTTGTTAATGCGCCATCATTAGATACTACACCTAATACTCTAATATTAAGTGGCTTAGTTTCATAATTCTTTTTATATGCTAAAAGGATCTCTGTTATACCAGTACATGAAGTTATTTTACCTTTTGAATCTGTTGTTACATCTAATTCAACAGTATCTATATTATCATTTGTTATATACAATACATTTGCATTTGCTTTTAATGTACCATCATCATTATATGCACCAGAAGATGAACCATTAACAAAAGCAAATCCTGATCTGTCATGTGCTAATACATTTATGTTTTTAGCGATATTTGCTTTAGATGAATCTTCACTTCCATTAATAACTGGTACTACTTTTATAGAATAATTACCTGTCTTAAGTCCAACAGCATCAGTTCTATAATACTTCTTTCCATTATCAGTATATTCTCTTGTCAATTGTTGATCTAATTTTGTCCAATTTGCATTATCAGATGATACATAAGCATTATAACTTGTTGCATTATTTATACCATTAAAAGTTACATATGCATCTTCAAAATCACCATTAGCACTAATAAAATTAATTATTCCTGTTTGATTGTTTATTTCGCCTTGTTGCGTTGTAGTAGTCGTAGTTGTAGGTACTACATTATTTGTAGTCGTAGTTGTAGGTACTACATTATTTGTAGTCGTAGTTGTAGGCACTACATTGTTTGTAGTCGTAGTTGTAGGCACTACATTATTTGTAGTCGTAGTTGTTGGTACTACGTTGATTGTAGTTGTTGTAGTATTAATTGTTGTTACAGTTGTTGTAGGCACTATGTTATTAGCAGTTGTAGTAGATGTAATAGATGTCATACTATCACTTAGAGTAGTACTATTTCTATTAGTACCTATAGTAACAATAGGTGTGTTTTCTGTAGTTGTATTTACATTACTAGTATTTACTGTAGTAATTGTTGAATTTGATGTACTGTTATCAACATTTGTAAAATTAGCATTATTGCATGAAGCTAATGTAAATGCTGATAAACTTAATAAGCCTAAACCCAAAATAATCTTTTTCTTTTTCATATTATTCTCCCTCGCAAAACGTTTTTATTTCTTTCGACACTATTAGAACAAATATAAAAACGTTTTTATTGGTAAAAATAAAAAAAAATTTATTTTCATTTTTTTCATAATAAAAACGGAAAAAGGGGATTAAAATCCCCTAAAGAAAAGTATATATAGATAGAAACATATTTTTAAAATATATAAACAAAATACTCTTGAGTCTAATTATTAGAGTGTTGTTTTATTGTTTACATTATTTAAACAATCAAAAATTATATTTTATTGGTAAATTGATAATTAAATATTAAAAAAGAAAAGATGAGCATGATGCTCATCGATTCCAAAGAAAATATATTAAAATTTATAATTATTTGTTAACTACTAGACTAACTAGTGATGCATCTTTTGCATTAGATGCAGCCTTTGAACATGTAATTTCGATTTTAATGAAACAAGCTGTTGAAACTGTCTTAGTACCAGTTACTTTTTGATTTCCACTGTTTCCTGGGCTCTTTAAATCTTCTAGTGGAGTCCATGTTTCTCCATCGGCTGATGTATATACTTTGAATGTTGTAGAACCCTTATCTGCAGTTGTAACAGTTATTGAATAATTAGATATATTCTTAACAGCAACTTTTGATGTAACAACAATTGTATTACCCGTACTAACTTTACCAACAACAGATCCAGAAGTTGATGAAGCTCCAGTTACAGTAAATGTACCATCATAGAAATTAGTAACATCCAATTTGTCAACAGTCTCTGGTCCTAATGCTTCTACTTTTGTTTTTAAATCTAATATTTTTGCATATTCAGTAGCAAAAGATGTCTTTTGTTCTGAATTCAATAGGTTATAAGCTTCTATAGCTTGTGCTATTATTTCAGAATGACTAGCTTGTAGATTATCTTCATTAGGTAAAGTATTATATCTTAATGAGAAATTAGCTGATAAAATATTAGCATATTTTTTAGGAGCTGCAATTAATTCTTTTTCAGCACTACTTAATCCGTTATATGCTGAAATTACTGCCTTAACAGAATTCAAATCATTCTTATTAGCTGAAATAATTAAATTATTAACTGTATTAGCATTGAATAAAGCAACATATTTAGAAATTGCATCTTGTAATTTTTCATAATTTGTTATTTTATCTGCTGCTCCAACACTATCAGAGTTCTCATCTGTTAATGAATTGTATTCTTTGATTGCATTTTGAATTGCTTCAAATGATTCTAATGTTATAGTATCACCGATATTATTTATTGTTTCAATACAATTTGTGATTGCAAAGCCTTCGAATGATGCAATTGCTTGAGTTAACACATTTTTATTTGAAACTGTAGTTGATGGCGAAATAACTGATAAAATATTTACTGCTAAGTTTGCAGAGTTAATCTTATCTGCACTATCTTTTGTTACTTCTCCAATTTCACTAATCTTACCCTCAGCATAAGTCTTATAGATTGCTATAAAATCAGTAAGTTTAGGATTAGGATCTGTTAAGCTTGTCTTTTCTGTATCTGGAACGCTATTATATAAAGATATTGCTTTTGCAATCTTGTTATAGCATTCTAGTGTTGGCTCTAATGTTGAAGGAATGTCTGCTAATGCACTAGCATATAATTCTTTAATTTTAGTAAGATATGATGCATCATCATATTTTTCAAATGATAAATATGATACAGTAGTTTCCTTATCCATTGCTGTAGATGTTACATAATATGTATGACCAGCAGATAAAGTAGCTGAACCATCACCATTTAACATTACTCTACCATCATCTCTAACAATTTGACCTTCATATAATCCACCTGCACCTGCAGAATATTCTATTGTTACAATTGCTGATGATGTTAATCTAAAAGTAATACCTTGTGCTTTAAATTTACATGTTCCAGATGTATATCCAGTAACATCGTTGAAATATACATTGTTATTAACTGAACTACCCTTAGATGAAGCCATAGTGATTTCTAATTTAGAGTCATCAGTTGGAACATTAACTGCATTTGTAGCTGTATAAACATTAGATGCTAAATTAGTTTTTGCTGCACAATGATTGCCTGTTGTTCTATATAAAGAACCAGCAAATTTAACACATTCATTTCTAGCTACTGTAGAATTTGTTAAATAACAATTAGATTTTTTGCTAGATGAATCATAATAGAATAATGTTGAATCTGTATCAAAATTTGATAAATCTATATTTCCATCTTTACAACCATTAGAAATAGAATCCTCTCTATTAGTTACTTCTTGTGCTCCACCACCATATAATGTACCGAAGCATGATACATATGAATTCTCATAGCACTTAGCATAACCATTCTTTGTTTGGAATACATTCTTACATCCTTCGAAGTAATTAGCTTCACTAAAGATATAACAATTAGCACGTAATGATGTAATATAACTTAATTCAGCATTTTTATCTCTAATATCGCAATAATTGTAGTTGTTATAGAAATGTACATTTGCTTGTCTTGTTAATGTGATACGAGAACCACAATTGTACCAATAATTATGATGAACAGATATGTCAAATTGTAATGATGAATCTGATGAACCTATTAGATTAGTTTTATGACAATATTCGAAATAATTATATGAAAGTGTATAATATCTACCACGCTTAAAGTCACAAGAACCATCACCTTCAGATTTATCTGATTCTGCAGGATTTGCAATTTGTGGTTTCAAGAAACAGTTATGGTGAATCCAACAACGTTGAACAGCACCAGTAATTCCTTTAGCACTTTCTTGTTGACCTTCCATACCTAATGCATCCTCAGGTGTATTCATAAATGTTAAATTTCTAACCTCAAAGCTACTTCCTTTTTCATTTTGAGGATTTGCTTCACATATAAAATGAATTCCCCAACCATCTAAAATGGCATTTTCACCTACGCCCTCAATAGTGATATTCTTTGCACTCTTCATACGAGCCATATGACCATTGTCGCCTTCTGATCCACCATAGTTATTACTATTATATTCAGTTAAGCCTTCAATTAATGATGATTTTGATGCATCAAAAGATGATTGCTTATATAAACCAGAATCAGATACACATCCAACAAATCTGATAATTAGTGGAATATTATCATCAGCAAGTTTTCCTAAAATACCTTGATTTGAGTTTGCAGTTCCATATAGTGTTTTTCCATTTGATACTTTTCTACATTGACCTTCATGTCCTTCTTCTGCACAATCTTGACCTACTGTATTTAAAATATTACCAATACCAGTTACAGTAGTACCATTATGAGTTAATGTTACAGTATTCTTAGTTTGATCAGTTACATATAATACCATAGCATTTGACTTCATAGTACCATCATTGTTATATGCACCAACACCTTGAGCGTAATTAAAATGTGCATAGCCAGATCTATCATGTGAAACAACCTTAACAGTACAATCTGTTGGAGTTCCAGATTTAGCGCCATTAACTACAGAAGTTATTCTTATATTATAATTTCCGGCCTTTAAGCCAAATAATTCAGTTCTTACGCTCTCTCCAGAAAAATCAGTATAAAGAGAATTATTATATGTTTCATCTAATGAATTTAATGCTGTATATGAGGCATAATCGCCACCTTGAATTTCAACAACATAATTATCAGCATTTGTAACTTCATCAAATTCAATAAATGCTTGTTCATATCCACCTGATACTTTATTAACATTTACATCACCTTTTACAGAAACACTACCACTACCGTATTCTAATCCATATACTTCATCAGTAATGATAGTAGTTTGATTATTAGTAATACCATCAATATTTACTCCAGATGGATCTAATAATGAAGATGCTGAACTATTAGATGCAGCTAGATCAAGCCTTCCTGCGTTATAAATAGTTGTAGGTTCACCATTTTCATCATATTCTATAACTTGTGGCTCTGGATTACTTCCACCGCCTTGAGTTGTTGTAGTTGTTGTAGTCGTAGTAGTTGTTGTACCAGCTTGTGGAGTTGTTGTTGTACCACCCTGAGGTGTTGTTGTAGTTCCTTGAGGTGTTGTTGTTATTGTACCTTGAGGTGTTGTTGTTACTGTACCTTGAGGAGCTGTACTATTAGATGTACTTATAGCATTACTTGAACATGATGCTAAAGTAAATGCTGATGCCATTAATGCAATTCCAATAAATAATCTTTTCTTCTTCATAATTCTTTTCCTTCCTGTCAAAAACGCTTACATTTAATTATATTTTTAAAATAGAGGCTAGCTCTATTTTCTTTCAAATATTCTCTTGACATACTTTTAACAATTGAATAATTGTTTTTATTGGGATTTTTTTTAATTTTTTTATAAAATGTATCGTTTTTTTATATCACAATGTAATTTTACCACTTTTTATATAAATATAAAAGAAATATAGCAACTTAAATGTTGCTATATCTTATTTTGTGTATGTATTTTGTGAATTTTTAAATTTATAAGTTTTAAAATCATTTGAAACTGTCATTATATCACTATTGCTACTCTTTATTTTACATTCAATAGAATCATTTTTTAATGATGTTTCTAAATTTATTTCATTAGTATTTTTATTAATGATAAATTGAATATCTTTAGTTGAATTATCAGTATTGAGTGATTGCTTAATAATAATATTTTTTTCTTTTCCTTCAAAGAAATAATTAAACCTAAATTCATTTAATGTTTGAGAGAAATCTTCATATACTTCAACATATTTATTTTCACCAATTGTTATTGTTGTTTGATAAATCAATTCATCATTTTTGATTCTTTTTAATCCTTCAAATTGGTATTCATTTTCTCCACAAACAATTACACCTGCTATATTACCTTTATATTTATAACTTGTAGATGTCTTTTCTTCTATTAATTCTTCATCATAATATATTTTATAATTATAATTATTTGAATTAACATCAATAACCTTATTATATTTATATATTAAGCTATCAGTATTAGATTCTAATGTAGTAAGTGATGTATCAATACCGAACATTTGTGCAAAATTATCAGAATAAATATAATAATTATCTACGATGTATTCTTCTTGTGATACTGTTAAATTTTTATTTATTGCTGGATAATCATTAAATGAAACATTAATAAAAGTATTTGCAGTATTAACAATATTTTGTACTTCTATTTTTTGGATTGTTTCATATTGAGCTTGAAGTTGAGTATTTAATTCATTCTTAATTAAAGTATTAATGTTTTCAGTAATAATATTTTCAGTTGGTACAACAGTTGGTACAGTTGTATTAGTTGGATTAATTGTAGGAACTTTAGGATCATTATGTGGTCCATCAGTATTAGAATTAGTATTATTAACTCCTATTGTTATAGCAAGAGTGATTAATAATGCTGCTGTAGCTACACCACTAATCAAAAATGGCATAAAGCTTACTTTTTTCTTAGGTGCCTTAATTACTTCTTGATTTAATACCTTTGATGTATCTACACGATTTAATATGCTTTTTTGTAAATCATTTATTTCTTGCTTACTAGCTGCAAGCTTTAGCATTTTTTTAATTTCCATCTTTTTCATATAAAGCACCTGCCTTTCTTTGTAAATCTTTTATAGCCTTATTATATATCCATAATACAGTACCTAAAGGCTTATCAACTATTTTAGATATTTCCTTAAATTTCAAATCATTAATTGTATGTAATACAACAATTTCTTTTGATAGGTCATCTAAATCTTTTAACATTTCTATAGCTTCTATATATTGATAATTAGTTTTCTTTTCATCATCAGATATATAATCTATAATTTCTTCATCATGAACTAATCTTTTTTCTCTATTGTAATAATTAATTGCAATATTATGGGCAACTGTAGATAAATAGGCATTTATGTTAGATGCTTTATATTTATTAATGTTTTCCAAAAATTTTACATAAGTATCTTGCATTAAATCATCAATTGCGGATGTGTCTTTTACAATTGCTGCAATAGAAAAAAATACATTCTTCTTAGTTGTGTTATAAAATTCATCAAAATGAGTATAGTCTGCTTTTTTAAATTCTTCTACAATATCATCTATATTCATCTTTTCACATCCTTTAAACAATTAAAAATATCAATTTATTGGAAAAATAACCAAAAAATGTAAAATTTTCATAAAAAATATCATATTTATTGCAATTATATCATATTTTTTTCTAATTTTTAACAAAAAAAGGGGATACCGTAGTATCCACCTTAATTTATAAAATCTTACTTATTAGGGAATTCCTTATTAGCAAGCTCAACATAGTGATTGTATCTCTTTTGAGCATCCTTTAAGTTCCAATCTAATAATTCTTGAGCCTTAACTGGGTTAACCTTAGTTAATTGAGCATAACGACCTTCGTTCAT
>JAFXXC010000008.1 GCA_017542485.1 Acholeplasmatales bacterium | reverse complement strand
TTCATTCCGCTTAAATATCGATCCACGTAAAGCTGAACAAAATATTCGTGGTGCTATCGTGTTACCAAATGGAACAGGTAAGACTCGTAAGGTTTTAGTTATTTGTCGTGGAGCAAAAGCACAAGAAGCAACAGAAGCTGGTGCTGATTATGTAGGCGATACAGAAATCATCAATAAGATAAGCCAAGGCTGGTTTGACTTCGATGTAATCGTTGCAACACCAGATATGATGGGTCAATTAGGTAAATTAGGACGTGTATTAGGTCCTAAAGGATTAATGCCAAACCCTAAGACTGGTACAGTTACTATGGATGTAGCTAAAGCAGTTAAAGAAATTAAAGCTGGTAAGGTTGAATATAGACCTGATAAGGTTGGTAATATTCAATTAACTATCGGTAAGGTATCATTCGGTGCTGAAAAGTTAAAAGAAAACTTAAAGACTGTTTATGATGCATTAATGAAGGTTCGTCCTTCAACTATCAAGGGTGGATACATTAAGAATGTATCAGTTGCATCAACAATGGGCCCTGGTATTAAAGTCGATTCAGATACAATCGCAAAGTAATTATTAAAAAACAATAAGCCGAAGACAGTAGGCGGGCATATGCCCTTAATCTCCTACCGAGGAAAAATAGGATAAATAATAGATCCTTTTCTACTCGGTGGAAAAGGATTTTCATTTTACTATAGGAGGTGTCAAAATGAAAGAAGTTATTCTTAAGAAGCAAGAAGAAGTAAAAGCTGTTGCCGAAAAGATGAAGAATTCTGCAGCTGTTGTTGCATTCAAGTATCAAGGTTTAACAGTTGAAGCATTCCAAAACTTACGTAGAGAAATGCGTCAAAATGGATGCGAAGTTGCTGTAATTAAGAACAATATTTCATCACGTGCTGCTGCAGAATGTGGATATGGCGAATTCGCTGATTCATTAGTAGGTCCACTTGCTATCGCTTTCGCTGAAAGTGATGTAGTTGCTCCTGCAAAAGTATTATTCAAGCAAGCAAGTGCTGAAAACAGCAAAATTGAAGTAATTAAAGGTGTTGTTGATGGTGATGTATTCTCTTTCGAACAATTAAAGGAATTATCAGTATTACCATCATACGAGACATTATTAACTCAACTAGCAGCTGGTATGTTAGGTACATTAAGCCAGTTATCAATTGGTTTAAATATGTTAGTTGAAAAGGGACAAGAAGCCTAATTAAAAATTTATTAAACGGAGGAATATAAAAATGGCTAAGTTAACTAAAGAAGTATTTATTGAATCATTAAAGGAAATGACTATTCTTGAAATCAAAGAATTAGTTGATGCTATGAAGGAAGAGTTCGGTATTGACCCAACTGCTGTAGCTGCTGCTCCAGCTGCTGGTGCAGGTGCAGGTGCTGCAGCTGCTGAACAAACTGAGTTCGATGTTGTATTAACAAGCGCAGGTGCTGCAAAGCTTGGTGTAATCAAGGTTGTTAAGGAAGTAACTGGTCTAGGCTTAAAGGAAGCTAAGGACTTAGTTGATAACGCACCAAAGCCAGTTAAGGAAAAGGTTTCTAAGGCTGAAGCTGAAGACTTAAAGGCTAAGTTAGAAGCTGCTGGTGCAACTGTTGAAGTTAAGTAATAACTAGACAAAGCATATATAATAAAGCTACTATGTTTTCATAGTAGTTTTTATTTTAATTAAATGATATAATTCACATGGTGATATTAATGAGTCATTATTATTCAAAAGAACAAAATGATATAGAATCTAATCCTTCTAGTTTCAATTTCAATTTTAAAGGATTAGAATTACAATTTAAAACAGATAATGGTGTTTTTTCTAAAAATTATATTGATTATGGATCATTTGCAATGTTAAAAGCATTTATGCCAAATAATATTGATTTACCAATATTAGATATGGGTTCTGGATATGGTCCAATTGGAATAACAGTTTCAAAATTATATAAAAAAGAAGTATATATGTGTGAAATAAATGAAAGAGCATTTAAATTATCTTTAGAAAATATTAAATATAATAATGCTAATTGCAAAGCTTTTAATAGTGATTTATATGAAAAAGTAGAAGATAAGCAATTTTCGTCAATTATTACAAATCCTCCCATTAGAGCGGGAAAAGATATTGTATTTAAAATATATGATGGAGCATATAACCATTTAATAAGTGGTGGTGAATTATGGGTAGTAATTCAAAAGAAACAAGGAGCACCATCATCAAAAGCTCATATAGAAGAATTATTTGGCAATTGTGAAATTATAACTAGAGATAAAGGGTATTATATATTAAAAGCAAAGAAAGAGGACTAATTATTAGTCCTCTTTTTCAATATTACTATCTTCAGCTAAATATATTGGCCTATTTTGTATTTGTCTTCTAATATCGTAAATAAGTCTACAAATATAGAATAATGTAATAAATATCATAATCATTCCTAAATCAAATATGATTCTACGCCAATTGAAAGCTACATCATTAGCACAATATTGATATATTCCATAACCTACATCAAACATTAATAAGAATGTGAATAGCCATCCAAATACTTTTGGAATGTATTCATAGAATCTTGAGAATTCTCTCATACCCATAACACCATAATGAAATAATTTTTTAAAATTCCATTTTGTCTTACCGGCAACTCTTGGCTCGTAATTGAATTCTACAATTTTTGTTCTAAATCCAACAAAATTATAAATTCCTTTTGTAAATCTTTCAAAATCTCTAATTTCTAAGAATGCATCAATTACTTTCTTATCTAATAACGCATAGTCTCTAGCACCTTGAGATAATCCCTTATCTTTAGTTACAAAAGCATATACTTTATAAAAAGATAAAGAGAATAGTTTCTTTAAGAAACCTTCGCCATTTCTGTTTTTATGTCTAGTGATAATTAAATTATAGCCTTCATCATGATATTTAATTAAATCAGGGATTAAATATGGTGGATCCTGTAAATCAACATCCATATTAATCATGGCATCGCTTTTAATCATTTTAGCAGCTTCAAGGCCTGCATACATTGCGGCTTCCTTACCGAAATTTCTTGATAAAGAAACATATAATACTCTTTTATCCTTTTCGGCTAATTCCTTTATTAATTCAAGTGTATTATCTTTACTACCATCATTTACAAATATAATTTTGAAATCAATACTTGGATCTAAATATTTTATTACTTCGTTATAATATAAGTTAATTGTTTCACTTTCATTATAACAAGGAACAACTATTGATATTCTTTTCATAATAATATTCCTTCTTTCTTTTTTCTTACAGCCATCACACCTAGTGATAATGCCCAAATTCCAACATATATAGCTACACCACAAGTAGCAGCGCTTAATCCAAGATAATATCCCTTAGGTTCGAATTTTATTGTTACATCAACTTCGTCATTGCCTTCTGGTACTAATATTCCTAAAAATGCTCCATCTACTGCGACAAGCTCATAATCACTATTTTTAATTACCCAATCTTCTGAATAAGCAAATCCAGTCTTAATAATTCTAGTTTTACTCTTATCAGGCATCCTACATTTAACTTTCATAGTATCACCATCTAATGAGAAATACTTATTTTCAAATGTTGCCTGCTTAGCTAAGAAATCATCATACAACTGATATTTATATCCATATAAATCTATTCCACTAGTATAATCTTCATTCTTATATTGTACTAATAACTGTGTAGGTGTGTAATCGCCTAAATAGCCTTCATTATAATGCATCTGATGAAGATTTCCATATGT
Organism: Acholeplasmatales bacterium; assembly: GCA_017542485.1. Lineage (GTDB taxonomy): Bacteria > Bacillota_I > Bacilli_A > Acholeplasmatales > Anaeroplasmataceae > Anaeroplasma. The sequence continues at coordinate 54,559 of JAFXXC010000008.1, read as the reverse complement.
TTCTTCTGTATCGACTTCTTCAGGATTTTCTTTATTTTTTTCTCTAATATACATATATGCATATTCTTCATCTCTTAGTCCAGAAGAATTAGACCATACATATATTGCATCCATACCATTTAGTACATTTTTAACATTATTTTTAGTTAAATCATATACTCTATATTCTCCATATTCAATAGTATTATCATATAAATATACTCTTTTACAATATTTTGATATATAATTACTAACTTCATTAGTACGAACTATTTCAAATTTAGAATCAGTTATTGCCCCATAGCTATCATATAATGATATTCCGTAATTATCATTATTTTTCTTTAAATCCTCTAAAGACGAAGAAGGTTTAGAAATATAAGCATATTCTAATAATGATGCTTGACGTTCAAACGCTCCTAATGAAGAAGGAGAAGTATATCCTTTTTCGTATACGATGAATGGAATATCATCCTTTAATATATAATAATCTTCCTCATTATAAGTAGTTTTACTATAATATTTTTCAGGTAACTCAATAGCTTCATTTGTAACAATATATTTCATATTGAATATAGGACCATTAATCAATGTGTAACCAAAATTAAATGTTCTACCCCAGCTTGTACTATAATCCATAAAAATATCTGAATATAATGGATTAATATTTACAGGATAAAATGATTGGAAGAATCTTCCAAAATTAGCACCTACAATAGTATTAGCATTTGTTATTGTTCTACCGTAATTAGTAAATATATTAATTCTATAACCATTGCTTTCATTATATCCTAATTCTTTTAAATATGCCTTCTCATTTAACATGCTTTTTTTGGCTTCTATATAATAACTATTAGCATTTCCAGTATTAAGGAAAATCATTGCTCCTGCAAATAACACTTCAATGAATAATATAGACTTAAATATAATTATTGATATTCCTTTATCCTTTTTAATTGCTTTTAATATAAAAGATACTATTAACAATAATATATATAATGAATTAAATACTATTGATAAAATTAATAATGGTAAGAATAATTGATCATCACTATGGTAATGAATAAATACATCAGGTTTACCTATTAATACATATAATAACATTCCAAGACCAACACATAAAATTAACATAGGGAATACTTTTAATATATTTTTATTTCCTAATTTAAATTCCATATGATTCATTCCAATAGCCATCGCATATAAATTAATCATATATGGAATAAAGAACCATCTAACATAAGGAGCCGAACTTAATCCTAAAATAATAGAGAATATTGGTATTAACAATAAAACATTAAATAATAATACCCAAAACTTCAATCTATTCTCTCTATTCTTAAGTATAAAGAAGAAGTATATAAAATATATTAATCCTCCAGAAGTTAAATATAATGTGGCATGCTCTCTAACATAATCTCCAGGCTCAACCAAACAGAACCTATGAGGTTCATTTGGCATAAAGAAATTAATTGCTTGAGTAAAATAATGCCTCCAAGATACTTTATATTCCCCTTCAACATTTTGACTAAAGAACCATATAGATTCATTGGCCTTTTCAAAATTGGATCTATTTGATTCATTTAATATATAAAAGGCACTAGGCATTAATACAAACAAGCTCATAGCTAGTCCTAAAAATACCAAAGCCATAAATTCTAAAAATCTTAACCAAAACTTACCATTTATAAATATTGTATTTTTACCAAAGAATGAAAATACATTATCAATATGACATTTAATAACAAAATATATACATAAAAATCCAACAAGCATATATGCTATATAAAAATCATAAAATACTACAATAATAACATATAAAGGAATAAGTAAATAATAAATCCCTTTTTTCTCAACACATAAATCAACAATTAATACTGCAAGTGGAGCGTATGTTAATATTCCTAAATAAACAGGGAATATATAATATGCCTCTGTCATACCACTTACAAAGAATATAAGTCCTACAAAGAATGCCACTTTATGACTCATACGTCTTGATATGACATAATACATAATAAAGCTTCCGACAATAACTCTTAATAAATTACATCCTGCCATTGCCATTTCACCAGGAATAATATAACTAAATAAAAAGGCAATAAATGTAAAAATATCAAGAGGTATATAATATAATCCACTAAAGAAAGAAGCACCCAAAATTAAATTCTTATCATATAAAGATACAGTACCTTCTTTTAATTTTTCAAAAAATCCACCAGCATAAGGATAATATTGAATAATATCATCACTTGCCACATTTAACAAACTATTAAAATATGCAGGAAATGACATAGTGAATATTAAAGTTGCTATTGTAATAAACGCTAATAACAAAAATGTATATAATTTACTTTCCCATATTTTATGCCAAAAGTATTTAATTTTACTAAAAAATCTTATGAATATATTATTATATTCAACATTCTCTAACGTCATAAAAATACCTCTTTGCTATTATAACATAATATGTTATAAAAAAGAAAAAACATTGTGATTATTTTTTATTTTGTTATAATTATCATATATGGATGTGATTAATAATGCCAAAATTGTATGTAATAGGCGATTCCACTGTAGCTGAATTCAATGACATAAGTTATTTTTATCCAAGATATGGCTATGGCGCAGTTTTAAATGAATATTTTAATATAGAAATAGTAAATCTTGCTCTATCAGGAAGAAGCGCAAGAAGTTTTACTTTTGAAAAAGAATATAAAGAATTATTTGATAATTTAAAATCAGGTGATTTTGTTTTAATTGGATTTGGACATAACGATGAAAAGGATGACGATACATTTCGTTTTTCATCAGCCATATTACCAATAGATAACCCATTAAGTATAAAATATGTTTTATATCATAGTTATATTGAAAAGATATTATCAATTGGAGCTACACCTATATTAACAACTCCAGTAGTAAGATTATCTCCTAATGATATTTATGAAGGTACACTAATTCATATTACCAAAAATGGTGATTATAGACAAGAAATAATAAATTTATGTAACTCATTAAACATATTATATGTTGATATAACCACAAAAAGCTTGGAATTAGTTAAATCATTAGGCTATAAAAATTCACTAGTATTACATGCAATGACAAAAGGTAAAAAAATTAATGATATATTAACATATGATGAGAAAAGTGTAGATAAAACACATCTATCTTATTATGGCGCCTTATATTCTGCATATTTTATTGCAGAAACAATTAAGAATTCTAATTGTGAATTAAAAAAATATTTGAAGGATGTAAAAACTCCAGATATAAATAAATTGATTCCAAATCCACAATATATTTATAAAGAATATAAAACTCCTAATTTAGATAATTATAATCCGACATCAAATTATTCCAATAATGATTATTATGGAACAGCATTTGGTGAATTAGGTACATTAAACCAAAAAGAAGATGGTTATATTGCTAAAATAGAAAACAATAAATATATTGTTGGTCAAAGTGGAGAAAAATCATTAGGAAAGATTAACGCATCTACAGAAGGCTTTTCATATTTATTTAAAAAGATAAAAAGAAGTGATAACTTTATTATTAGCGCAAAAGCTAAAGTTATCAAATGCGCTAATGTTAGACAAGCAGGCTTTGGATTAATGTTAAGAGGTGACTCATATATTAATCAAAAAACAAAGTCAGAAAATATAGTTACAAATTATATTGCATCAGGATTATTAACTACTGACAAAGTAACATATGCAATATTCGATAGAGTAGCGACTACAGAATTGAATAGAATATATGCAGTAGGTGAATATTTTTATAAAGAAAATGATACTGCATACATTAAAATAGAACGTCTTGGTCAAGTAGTAAAGGTTATGGTTGAATATAATCAAAAAGTATATTCAAAAGATTTTACTGATTTTGATTATTATAATGACATTGATTATTTATTTATAGGAATGTTTGGAACAAATGGTACAATAGTAGAATTTACTGATGTAGAATTTAAAATAACTGGAATAGCTAAAGAAGCATAAAGAAATTCCTCGAAATCAATTCGAGGAATTTCTTTTCATATAAGCTTCATATGCAAGTATACTTAATGCTACACCAACATTTAAACTATTTTGAGTGCCTTCCATTGGAATAAATACTTTTTTAGATTTATGATTATACCAATCAGGGTTAATGCCAAATCTTTCATTACCTACAATTATAGCTATTTTTCCTTTATAATCATAATCTTGATATGATTTTCCTAATATAGGTTCACCTAAATATATATCATAGTTATTATCTAACAAATAATTAACTATTTTATTATATTCTTCAGATACAGTTGGTATTAATAAATTACATCCTCTAGATGAAGAAGTAACATTAATGTTGTTAATCTTAGTAACAGAATCACACATAATGACTCCATCTACATTTATGCTATCTAATGTACGGAATATTGTTCCAACATTACCAGGTATTTCTAATTTATCTAATACAACTATAAAATCTTTATTTTTAAAATCATATAGTGAATAACTCTTCATTTTAATAATTACTATTACACCAGCATGATTATCTTTAAGTTTTAATTGATCATATGATGAAGATGATATTTCATATATTTCCTTTGATTTTTCTTTTAATCTTGCAATAACACTATTGGCTAAATTAGAAAAAATATTATCAAAAGTTATCAAAGCCAAATCAATCTCTAAATTATTATTTAAAGCTAAATCAATAATTTCAAGGTCATCAGTAACAGTATAACCTTGAGGACATTTTTTGATATAATCCTTCATCATTCTAAATTTTTCATGTTGCTTACTAATACGTTCCATAAATACCTCTAATAATTACCCATATTATTATAAATCATTATATTAAAAAAGTAAAATTAGGTGTATAATTATTGCAGTGGAGGAAAATTATGAAAAAGGTATTATTTATTTTTTTATTTTTATTTAATTTAATTTTATTAGCATCATGTAGTACAAATGATGATTATAAAATAACAGTGGTTGCCCCACAAGGTGCCCCTGCTGTGTCAGTAGCATCAATAGCAGTAAATGATAAAGATAACTATTCATTTATTGATGCTAATAATATTGCTGAACAATTTACAGCAAATGAAAAGGATATAATTATCGCACCAGTTAATGCAGGTGCTAAATTATATAAGGCTAATAAATCAACTTATAAGCTAGGTGCAGTAGTTACTTGGGGTAATTTATATTTTGCGACACAAAGAACTGATATTTTAGCAATAAATGATTTAACTGGTAAGAAAGTAACATTATTTGGTGAAACTACAATTAATTCATCATTTGCTAAATATGTTTTAGATTTATATAATATTACACCAAATTATGATTATTTAGGAACTGCAGCTAACACAAAGGAATTATTAGCAACTGATGCAAATGCGATTGTCATGACTGCAGAACCAGCTTTAACAGCTGTAACAAATCAATTAAAGCAAGCAAATAAGACAGTTAAAGCTTATTCAGTTTCTGATTTATATAAAGAATTTTCAACTGAGGAATTTACTCAGGCAGCGTTATTTATTAAAGCTGATACAATTAAAAACCATAAGAAAGTATTAGATAATTTCTTAGATAAAGTTAAAGAATCTTGTGATTTAGTTTCTAGTAATTTAGAAGCAGTAGCCAATAATATTATTACATTAGGAAATACAGGCTTACCTTCTGCATTACCTGTATTAAAAACAGCATTACCTAAGTGTAATATTAAGTTTAAGAGCGCAGCTGATTCAAAGCTAGCTATTGAGAAGACAGCAAATATAGACCTAAGCCAATTTGGAGGTGCGGTACCTTCTGATGATTTCTACTACAACAAGTAAAAAAATTAAAAATTTAATATTATTTGTTGCAGGAATATTAATTATTTTATTGCTTATTTCTTTAATTGGTCTTATAAAAGATAATCCTATTGTTTTTCCATCTGTTTTGGATATTTTTAAATCATTTTTTAAGCTATTAGGTGATGGGAATACATATAAATATATTGGTATTACTATTTTAGATTTTATTATTGTAATAATAGCATCATCTATTATAGGAATTGGATTAGGTATATTAAGTGGATTTAGTGATATTTCTAATGGATTATTAAAACCATTTATGATAGTGGCAAGAAGTATGCCAATGGTAATAATTATTGTTATTATTATGTTAACTGTTCCTAATGATAATTATAGATATGTTCCTATAGTTTCAACAGCAATAGCCTTAATTCCTATTTTATATGAATCAGTCAGTGAAGGAATAAGAAGAATTGATTCGACTTATAATGATGTTTGGAGATTGAATAGCAAATTAAATTTTAAAGTTATAACAAATGTTCATCTACCATTAATATCAGGATATTTAAAACAGGCTTTTATTACTGCAATAGGCTTAGGTATTAAGATGATTGTTACTACTGAATTTATAGCAGGAGTAAGGAATACACTTGGTATAGCAATATTTGATGCTAAAACATTGGTTGAATATTCAGAAATATATGCCTATGGATTATTATTAGTAATAATAGTTGTAATAGCAGAATGGTTACCATTTGGAATTATTAAGTTAGTAAAATATATTATTAGTAAGAACAAGAAAAATAATAAAACTAGTGAAACTAATCCTATAGAGTAAACTCTATGGGATTTTTATTGTTTTTTTGATATAATATAGTTGCCGAGGTTAAATATGAAAAAAGATAATTATACTAGAATGACGGAGAGTAGTGTTTACAAGTTAATAGTTATTTTGGGTATTCCTACTGTTATTTCTATGTTAATTACTAACATATATAACTTGGCTGATACCTATTTTGTTGGTACACTTGGGGAAAGTGCACAGGGAGCTACAGGTATATTATTTACATTGCAGTCAATCATACAAGCGATAGCTTTTATGTTAGGACATGGAAGTGGTACATACGTTGCTAAATTCTTAGCTGATAAGGATAAAAAGAATGCAAGTAAATATGCATCATGTGCGTTTTTTGTTGGATTTATATCAGGTACATTGTTATTAATATTTGGATTAATATTTATAAAAGGATTTTGTTATTTATTAGGCTCTACTGATACAATATTACCTTATGCAGTTGATTATGGAATGTGGGTATTAATATCTGCTCCATTTATGATAACATCATTAATATTGAATAATATTTTAAGATATGAGGGTAAAGCAATATTTGCGATGGTAGGATTAGTAAGTGGTGGATTACTAAATATATTTGGAGATTATCTATTTATTAACGTATTTAATTTAGGTATTTATGGAGCTGGTTTATCGACTGCTATAAGTCAATTGATTAGCTTTATTATCCTTATCGTATTATTTATTTTACATGCAGAAAGTAAAATTAATCCTAAATATTTGAGTAGACATATATTAGATTATCTTAAAATATTAAGATCAGGATTCCCATCATTTTTACGTCAAGGATTAACATCTATTTCAGGTGGTATATTAAATAATTTATGTAATCCTTATGGTGATAGTGTTATAGCAGCTATGAGTGTTGTTAATAGATATTTATCATTTGTAATGTCTATTGGTTTAGGAATAGGACAAGGATTCCAGCCAGTTTGTGCATTTAATTATCAGGTCAAAAAATATGATAGGGTAAAAAAGGGACTTTTATTTACAATGTTATTTGGTATAATGCTTGTCAGTATTTTAGCAATACCAGCAATTATTGTCCCTGATAAAATTGTTTGGTTATTTAACACAGAACAACGAGTTATAGATGCTGGTACTTTGGCACTTCGAATAGGTTGTATTGGTATTTTATTCTTGCCGATATCTATTACAGCTAATATGCTTTATCAATGCATAAGGAAAAGTGAGATTGCTAGTTTTTTGGCATTATTAAGAAGTGGAATAGTGTTTATTCCTGTATTGTATATTTTTGAAGCTAATTTTAATTTGGTTGGTATTCAAATTGCACAGCCTGTTTCAGATGTTATAGCAGCGCTGATATCATTACCTTTTATTATCTTTTTCATACTAAAAAAGCATGAAAATGAAATAAAAGAGGATAAAAACGAATGAAAACAATTGCAATAAATACTTTAGGTGTGTTATAATCTCTATAACAAAGTTACTTTATTAAATGGAGGAGTTTTTAAAATGAGAAAGAACTATATTACTCTAGTATATTTACCAGATGATGAAGAAAATGCTAACTTTTTAGCTGATATTTTAGAAGAAAAGCATGTGGAAGTACATAGATTTGAAAAGTCAGAAGAAAAAGATCCTCAGGTTTTAAAAGATATTAAGGATTCTGCAGGATTAGTTATTCTACACATTTCTGATGATTTTGACTATAGATATTATTTACATGAAATTGTAAAAGCAAACAATCGTTGTCAAATTGTTTGTTGCTACACTGGAAAGTCAACTTATCAAAGCAAGTATCCTTTAAATGAAATTGAATTAGTTGATGGTTATCCAATTGAAGCTTTAGCAAATGATATTTGTTCTATTATTGTTGGTGGTTATAGCAAGGTTAGAATTACACCATTCAATAGAAAGAAATATAGAAAAGAAGCATTCTCATTATTTGCACAAGAAAACTATGTTTGGAGCTTATGCTTATTATTAAAGGTATTTAAGATTCATGATATTGAAGTTAAGGAGCGTATCGCTGATGCTTATGCAACACTTCAAGATAGTGATAAGGCAATTAACTACTATTCAATTTGTTTACCACTACATGGCAAGAATGAAGAAACAGTAGTTGGACCTACAGATGATGATTCTCAAGGATTAATTTGTAATAACTTAGGTTATTTATATACTCAAACTAAGAACCTTGAATTCGCAGAAAGATATTTAAAGCAAGCTATCGCATATCAAAATCCAGATGCATTATATAACTTAGGTTATTTATATGAAACAAGCTGGGCTTATGATTCTAAGATGCGTAGAACAAAAGAAGGATATGATTTATATTGTCAAGTATTAAAAGAGCAATATACATCAGATGCATCTAAAGAGCGTGCAAGAGAAAAATTAAAATTAGCTGCTGATAGATTATTAAAGAGAAAGAACTACGCTGCAGCATTACAATATTACAAGGCTATAGGCGATGGTCCTAAGGCTGCTGAATGTATTCGTAATATTAAGAGAATTCGTCAATTATACGAAGAGCGTAAGAATAGAGCTGCACATTTATCAAAGTAAATTAAGTTGTTAAGCCAGGACAACTTATGGGGATTGTAAAATCCCCTTTTCTTTTTATATATTATTTGTGATAAAATAGATAAGAGGTGTTACAGATAAGATGATTAATACTATAACAAATGCATTAACTTTATCTGATTCACCAACTGATTCACCTATTAATAAATCAAATATTCAAATATTAGACTATAATATAAGAAAACAAGAAAAGATAGTTGTTAAAAATGATACTATTATCATTCTTGTTCATTATCATAAATAATCCGTTAGCAAACGACTTGCAAAAGTGCTAAAACGATAGTATAATACATTTTGAAAGAAGGGTATATTATGAAAATTGATGTAATTTCAGGCTTTTTAGGAGCAGGAAAGACTACTTTTATTAAAAGATTATTAGATACAACATTAAAGAATGAAAAAGTTGTATTAATTGAAAATGAATATGGTGAAGTATCTGTTGATACAGATTTATTAAAGGATTCTAGCATCCAAATTAAAGAATTAAGCCAAGGATGTATTTGTTGTAGTTTAGTTGGTGATTTTTCTAAATCATTAAATGAAGTTATTAGTAAATATAATCCTGATAGAGTTTTAATTGAACCATCTGGTGTTGGAAAATTATCAGATATAGTTAAGGCTATTGTTAGTGCTAATTTAGGTGATTCAATTAATTCATTAGTATGTTTAGTAGATGCTAAAAAGGCTAAAATGTACGATAAGAACTTTGGTGAATTCTTTGTTGACCAAATTGAAAATGCACATACAGTTATTTTATCAAGAACTGATATTTCTAAGGAAGAAACTGTTCAAACAGCATTAGAAATTGTACGTAAGCATAATGATCATTGTGTTGTTATTACTACACCTATTACAAAATTATCTGATGAAGAATTATTAAAAGCTTATGAAGGATTTGATACTAAACTTTTAGAAGATATTGATTTAGATGATGACGATGATGAATGTGATGATCCAAATTGTAGTTGTCACCATCATCATGATCATGACCATGAGCATGAGCACGAACATCATCACCATCATGACCATGACCACGAACATGAACATCATCACCACGATCACGATGAAGATGATGACGATGATGAGTGTGATGATCCAAATTGCAGCTGTCACCATCATCATGATCATGACCATGAGCATGAGCACGAACATCATCACCACGCTGATGAGGTATTTAATTCAATCGGTATTGAAACAGTCAAGAAGTATGATATGGCAGCACTTAAGTCTACATTAGATAGAATGGCTAATGGTGAATATGGTATGGTTGTACGTTCTAAGGGTATCATTCAAGGAACTGATGATAAGTGGTATGTATTTAATCTTGAGCCCGAAGAAGTAGATGTGGTTGAATCTACATCTATTCCTATGGGTAAGATTGTTGTTATTGGATCACATATTGATGAGGATTTAATAAGAAAATTATTTTAAGGAATGATGTAAATGAAGGAATTACCAGTATTTTTACTAAATGGTTTTTTGGAAAGTGGTAAAACTACTTTAATTAAAGAAATTGTTGAAAATAATGAACAATATCATGATAATTCTACTGTTATTATAACTTGTGAAGAGGGAGAAGTAGAATATGATGATAAGTGGTGTGAAAAATACCAAGTTCATGTTGAAGTTATAGATAAACAAGAAGATTTAACACCAGCATATTTAAAGAAAATTGATGAAATATACGCACCTGATAGAATAGTTATGGAATATAATTCATTCTTTGATTGGGATGCACAAGAATTCCCTGAATATATGGTTATTTATCAACAAATAACATTAATTGATGCTAAAACATTTAATGTTATGTTTAATAATATGAAAAAAATATTTCAACAAATGGTTCAAAATTCATCACTTGTTATATTTAATAGATGTGATGGTATTAAGGATTTAGGATTATACCGTAGATGGATTAGAGGACTTACACAACAAGCACAGATTGCATTTGAGGATAAGAATGGAAATTTAACAACAATGCTTGATGAGGATTTACCATATGATTTATCTAAAGATGTTATTTGTTTTGAAGAGGATGTATATCCAACTTGGTATGTTGATGTATTTGATAATTATGAGAAATATTTTAATAAAACATTTAAGTTTAAGGCTTTTGTAAGAGGAATAGAAAAAAAGACTATTGTTGTTGGTCATGATGTTATGACTTGTTGTAGCGAAGATATTCAATTTTTAGGATATGAAGTAGTTAATGAATCTAAAACAAAAGTTAAACTTGGAGATTGTGTTTATTTAGAATGTTATGTTACAAGAGAATATTCAGATTTAGCACAAGAAGAGGTAGTTATGTTACATGCTAAAGGAATAACTGTATTACCTCCTGAAAAGCCTAAAGTTTTATCATTAAGTTAAAAAAATTCCAGTTCATGATGAACTGGATTTTTTAATTGACTATAGTATCTAAGTCATAATCTTTTATTAAATAATATAATTTTTTAGGAATATCTAAGTCATAATATGTTCCGTTATCTAGATATTCTCTTTTATTTATTGTTGCTCTTTCTTCAATAACTTTTATTAAATCTCCTCGTTTATAAGGAATGTTTACTTTTGCATGTATTGTAGTTTGAGATATTTCTTCAACGATAGAATTTAATAATTCATCAATACCTTCTTTAGTTTTATTAGAATATCTAATAGCTTTTTTGCCTGGGATAGCCATATTAGTGTCAATTGTCTTATCCCATTTATTTAATAAGAAAATTGATGGTATGTCATTTGCTTTAAGGTTATGTAATACTTCAAGAACAACCATTAATTCTTCATTAATATATTTAGAAGAAGAATCAATTACATGAATAATTAAATCTGCATTTTTTACTTCATCTAATGTTTCATAGAAGCTTGCGATTAAATTATGAGGAAGCTTTGATACAAAGCCTATTGTATCAACAAGCATAAAGTCTGTTTTATTATATGTTAGTTTTCTATTGTAAGTAGATAGGGTTGCAAATAATTGGTCTTTTGCTAAAACCTCACTACCTGATGCGTTTAAATAATTAAGTAATGTATTCATGGTAGTTGATTTACCACTATTTGTATATCCAACTAACGCTACTATTGGTAGTTCGTTTCTTTTAATTCTAGCTATTTGATTTGTTTTAGTGGCTTTTGATTTCATTATTTCTGTTTGTAGGTGATGAATTTCTGATATTAATCTACGTCTATTTAGTTCACGTTCAGTTTCACCACTACCACGAGTTAATCCGCCACCACCAATTCTATCACTTCCTACTGATAGGTAGCCAATTCTTGGTAACATATACATTGCATTAGCAAGCTTTATTTCAAGCATTTGAGATTTATCAGATGCGTGAAGTTCAAATATTTTTAATATTAGATATGATCTATCTATGATATCTACGTTTAGTATTTCAGATATATTTCTTATTTGGGCTGGGGTTAATTCATCATTAAAAATAACAGTTTCAATATTATAAAATTCAACCATCATTCTTATTTCATCAAGCTTTCCACTACCTATATATGTCTTAGGTGTTGGTTTATCTAAGGCTTGAGTTACTCTATTTATGACTTCATATCCTGCAACATTAGCAAGCTTTTCTAATTCATCTAATGAGTAGTTTACATCATATAAATCATATTTAGTTGTTATAGCTACTAAAATTGCTTTCAAGTCAATCACCCGATGATTATTATAACATTTTATTTAAAATAAACTAGTTATATTACATTAAAAATAGTATAATTATACATGATATAAACTTCAGTAATTGGGAGGTAAATATGAATAAAGTAAAAATTATTACAGATTCTACTAGTGATTTAGGAGTTGAATTAGCTAAAAAATATGATATTGAAGTCATTCCTCTATATGTAAACTTTGGGGAAGAATCATATAAAGATGGCGTAAATATTACTACAGAGGAATTGTATAAATTAGTTGAGCAAAAGGGTGAACTACCTAAGACTTCAGCAATTGATATTGTTACAATTTCTGAAACATTTAAAAAATGGTTAGATTTGGGTTATGATATTGTATTTTCTGGAATATCTAAACAAATGAGTAGAACATATGAAAATGCATTAATGGCAGTTGATGAATTAGAGGCAAAGGATAGAATCTTTGTTGTTGATTCTATGAATTTATCTACTGGTATTGGATTAACTATTTTAAAGGCATGTGATTTAAGAGATCAAGGCTTATCTGCAAAAGAGATTGCAGAAAAAATGGAAGAAATAACTAAGATGGTAAAGGCACAATTTGGTATTGAAACAATGGACTATCTATATAAGGGAGGTAGATGTTCAGGTGTTGCTAAGGTATTTGGTACATTACTTAAGATTAAGCCTATTATATTTGTACGTGATGGTAAAATGACTGTTGGTATGAAGCCACTTGGTAAAATGAAGGTTGCGCTTGATAAGATGATTAATATGTTCTTAGAAGACTATAAGAATGGTAAGGTTGATAAGGATAAAGTATTTATCACTCATTCAATTGCTTTTGAATCAGAAAAATATATTAGAGAAAGATTAGAAGCAGAAGTTAAGGATATGGAAATCATATCTACTGTTGCTGGATGTGTTATTTCATCACATTGCGGTAGAGGGACTATTGGTATTTTATATATAACAAAGTAATTTGAGAATTAAAAAGATAGAGGTTTTAATATGGTAAAAATATTTAGATATAATCCTAAAATATTATTAAATCACACTATCTTTTTTATTTTTGTTTCATCTATATTGTCTTCTTTATTATATATTCCAGAAGAAAGAGATTTAGATATTTATATAATGATATTCACAATAATTATTGCTATTTATTTAATTTATATTTTTGGTGGATATATGTATTTATATTTTAAGTATATGAAGACAAGATGTAATAGCTTAAAAGAATTTATAAATTTATTATTAACTGATAAAGTATTTAGAACATTGATGGCTAATATGTTTAGTGCTTTTTGGGCTTTTATTTATGGATTATTTACTCATGTAATGTTTTTGTTAAGTAAATCTTATTTTTATATATTTGTTGAAGAGATATATTTTTTAATAGCATTAATAAAGATATATATGATTATGCATATTAATAGTTTTGAAATTAAAAAGAAAAAGATTGATAATTTAATAGCTTTATTTTTAACTGTTGTTTCAAGTGCAGTATTGATATGTGCAAATATGATATATTTACAAAAAGGTACATTTACTAAGTATGATATTTTAATTTATGCATATGCACTTTATGCATTCTATGCATTAATTAGCGGTATTTATTCATTTATTAAGGCATATAAAACACATAATGTTGTTAGAATAAGGTTTTTCTTAGTTAAGTCTGGTTGTGCAATTTTTTCAATGTATGTTTTGATGGTATGTTTGTTAAACCAATTTTCTAAAAATCCAAATGATACATTGATTTATCAATTATTAGGTGGCATTATGGCATCTGTAGCTATATTTATTATCGCTGTTGGAATAGTTTTTAAGCTTGTCAAAAATAACCATAATGACAAAAAAAATGAAAAATTGTTGCAATAGATAACCTTTTTTATTATAATAAAAAAGTAAAAATTTTAATTAAATCTGAAAGGTTGTGTAAATATGGGAAGAGCACATGAAGTTCGTGCAGCATCTATGGCTAAAACAGCTGCAATGAAATCATCTAAATATGCTAAATGGGGAAAGGAAATTTTCCAAGCTGCAAAGGCTGGTGTTCCTGATCCAGAAATGAATCAAAGTTTAAAGAGAACAATTGAACGTGCAAAGAAGGATCAATGTCCTGCAGACGTTATTAAGCGTGCAATCGCTAAGGCACAAGGTGTTGCTAGTGGTGCAAGTAAGGAAAAGGTTTATGAAGGATATGGACCTGGTAACGTTGCTATAATCGTTGAATGTTTAACAGATAATGATAATAGAACATTTACAGAAGTTAGAACTGCATTTAATAAGACTGGTGGTACTATTGGTACTGCAGTAAGTTATATGTTTTCTCGTAAGGCTCAATTCTCTTTTGATGGTATGTCAGAGGATGAAGCTATGGAAGCTTTAATGAATGCAGAACTAGATTTTGAAGATATGAATACAGATGAGGATGGCTTTGTTAACATCACTGCAAATCCTTCAGACTTTGAAGCAATTAAGGCAGCACTTGAAGCAGCAAAGCCTGATTTAGAATTTGATACTTGTAGTGTAGATTTAGTTCCATCTACATATGTTGACTTAGACGAGGATCATGAAGCTAAGTTTAAGAGATTATTAGGATTATTAAGAGAGTACGATGATGTATCTGAAATCTACCATAATGCTAATATTTCTGAAGACGAAGAAGAGTAATTATGTGGGGAAGCAATGCTTCCCTAATTTTATTATTAAAGGTTGGCGATACAATGAAGGTAATTATTGAGAATGAACAATTTATTAGAACTCTTAAGCGTATGACTCATGAAATAATTGAAAGAAATGAGGATTTGACTAAGATTGTTCTTGTAGGTATTGAAAGAAAAGGTACTCCTATTGCTAAAGAAATCAAAAGATTGATAAAGGTTTTTGAGGATGAGGATGTTATTCTTGATACAATTGATATTTCATCACATAGAGATGATGAAAAGAGAATTGATGGAAAAGAATTGAATTTTAACGTTGATATTAATGGCAAGGTTGTTATTTTAGTTGATGATGTATTGTATACTGGTAGATCTGTTAGAGCTGCAATGGATGCACTAATGGATATTGGTAGACCTTCTAAAATAGAGCTTGCTGTATTTATTGATAGAGGTCATAGAGAATTACCTATTAGAGCAGATTTTATTGGTAAGAGTGTGCCAACAAGTAAAAATGAAATGATTATTTGTGATTTTCAAAATAAAGAAGTAATTTTGAAGTAAGATTTTAAAAACGTTTTCAAAAAGTCATTAGTTTAAACTAACTGATGTTTATGATATGATATGTGTATATTGTAAAAAAACACATGACTTTGTGTAAAAAACAATAAAGGGGAAGTTTTAAATATGTTAAGTGATTTAGAGATTGCTCAAGCTGCAAAGATTTTATCAGTAGATAAAATAGCAGAAAAAATTGGAATTGATAAGGATGATTTAGAGTTTTATGGTAAATATAAAGCTAAGATTGATCCTAATTGCATTAAAACTAATAAAAATGGTAAGGTGATTTTAGTTACAGCTATTTCTCCAACTCCTGCAGGAGAAGGAAAAAGTACAACTACAATTGGTTTGACTGATGCATTAAATAAGTTAGGCAAGAATACTATGGTTGCCCTACGTGAACCATCATTCGGACCTGTAATGGGAGTTAAAGGTGGCGCAGCTGGTGGTGGATATGCACAAGTTATACCTATGGAGGATATTAATTTACACTTCACAGGAGACTTACATGCTATAACTACGGCAACAAATGCAATTGCAGCAATATTAGATAATCATATATTCCAAGGAAATGAATTAAATATTGACCCTACTAGAATCATTTGGCATAGATGCTTAGATATGAATGATAGAGCCTTAAGAGGAGTTGTTGTTGGTTTAGGTGGCCATACAAATGGTATTCCTCGTGAGGATCATTTTGATATAACTGTTGCAAGTGAGATAATGGCAGTATTATGTCTATCTACATCTTTAGAGAATTTTAAAGAAAGAGTTGCTAGAATTGTAGTAGCTTATACATATGATAGAAAGCCAGTTACAGTAGATGACCTAAAGGCTACTGGTGCAATTACTTTAATTATGAAGGATGCATTAAAGCCTAATTTAGTTCAAACACTTGAACACTCACCTGCATTTATTCATGGTGGACCATTTGCTAATATCGCTCATGGTTGTAATTCAATTATTGCTACAAAATGTGCAATGAAGCTTGCTGATTATGTAGTAACTGAGGCTGGATTCGGTGCTGATTTAGGTGCAGAAAAGTTCTTAGATATTAAATGTAGAGTAGCAGGTATTAAGCCATCATGTGTTGTTGTAGTTGCAACAATTAGAGCATTAAAGATGCATGGTGGAGTATTAAAGGAAAATTTAAATAGTGAAAATGTTGAAGCATTACTTAAGGGTATTTGTAATCTTGAGAAGCATGTTGAAAATGTTAAAAAGTATGGATTGCCTTTAGTAGTAGCTATTAATAGATTCTATTCTGATACAGAAAATGAAATCAATGCCTTAATGGAATGGGCTAAGAAGATGAATGTTGAAGTAAGCTTATCTGAAGTATTTACTAAGGGTGGCGAAGGTGGTATTGATTTAGCTAATAAGGTATTAGCTGAAATCGATAAGCATGATGGTGCTAAGACATTCAAGCCTATTTATGATTTAGATATGTCAATTAAGGATAAGATTATTACAGTATGTAAAGAAATCTATGGAGCAGAAAATGTTGAATTCTCAACAGCTGCTAAGAATCAAATGGCAACATTTAAGAAAAATGGTTGGGATAAGCTACCAGTATGTATGGCTAAAACCCAATATTCATTCTCTGATAATCCTAAATTATTAGGAAGACCAGAGGGATTTACTATGACAATAAGAGAATTAAAGCCATCAATTGGCGCTGGATTTATAGTAGCACTTACAGGTGATATTATGACTATGCCAGGTTTACCAAAGGAACCTGCAGCTAATAAGATGGATATTATAGATGGTAAGACTGTTGGATTATTTTAAGTGGAGGAGATTATATAATGGAATACGTAACAGGTAAAAGACAAGTAGTACTTAACTTTTCAGAAAAATTTTGTAAAAGTGGAGTAGAAGTATTAGATTCAGATTGCTTTAAAGAAATATGGACTAGATATGTTAAGCATTTATATGAAACTGAAAATCAAACATATTTAAAGGTTTTAACAATTTTCCCTAAGAGCAAGGTTATTGATTATACAATTAAATTATTTAAGCTTTTATTAGCTTTTGATTTAAAGGAAGTAGAGAATGTAAATCCATTCTATGCACAAGCAATAGCTCAAAAGGAAGTATTATATGATTTAGTTCAACATTTCTATGATTATTGGAGACGTTTAGAGCGTTATTCAGTAGTATTAACAAGAGCTACAAAAGATGGTGTTGAAGCAACAACATTCATTGAGGCTCAAACTGAATTTACTGACCTAATTTTAAAATTATACCGTTCTGTAACAGAAAAGCTACATGGCTCTAAGTTTCCAATTTATAGACAATTACCAGCTGGTGTTAATGCATCATTATTAATTGGTAAAAATGAATGGATGAGCAAGGATTCTCCATATCAATTCTTGGCAAAGAGTGAGACAATTGAACAAATTTTAATTCGTCCACCATTCATTTCATATTCTGATAAGAATAAGAGAACAGGTACTTATCAAGAAGTATTTGAAAACCCTGTTGATAAGATTAGAACAGGATTTAAGGCTACTGAGTATTACTGCTACGCTGCTAAAGTTGGTTCAGCATTATCTTACGTATATTTCCATAGAGATTATTTAGCTCATGGTATTACATTATGTAATTTATTTGAATTTGTACCACTTTCTTCAATAAAGGGTCAAAAGCCAAATTGTATTTATATCTTTGGTTGTGATATCGAAGGTGATTCAGTATTCTATCACGATAAAGAAAATGATATTTATGTAGGTGTAGCACCACATAATTCAACTATTGATTATTTTGGATACATGAAGAAGATGTTATTAACATTATATAATACAATGATGATTGAATCAGGTAACCTACCTATCCATGGTGCATGTGTTCAAATTACAATGAGAAATGGTTCTGTAAAGAATGTAGTAATTATGGGTGATTCAGGTGCTGGTAAGAGTGAATCATTAGAAGCATTATCAGAAATGGCTGGAGATAATATTTCTTCACAATTAACTATTTTTGATGACATGGGTACATTCAAGATCGAAAATAATAAAGTTATGGCATATGGTACAGAAATTGGTGCCTTTGTTAGACTTGATGATATGACTTCAGGATATGCTTATAGAGAAATGGATAGAGCAATATTCATGAACCCTGATAAGGTTAATTCAAGATTAGTTGTTCCTGTAGCTACATATGATCAAATTATGAAGGGTTATCATGTAGATATGTATTTATATGCAAATAACTATGATGAAGAATGTGAATCAGAAGTAGAATTCTATAAGAATGCTAAAGAAGCAAAAGAAATATTCATTCGTGGTGCAAGAAGAGCAAAAGGTACTACTCAAGAGACTGGTATGACTGAGTCATTCTTCGCTAATCCATTTGGACCAGTTCAAAGAGAAGAGAAGACTAGAGTTATTATTGATAAGGTATTTGATAAATTATTTGAAACAGGAGTACCTGTTGGTGTATTACATACAAGATTAGCAGTTCCTGGAATGGAGCATGAAGGACCACAACTAGCTGCTAAGAGATTATTTGAATTATTGGAGAAATAATTATGAAGGTTGGAGTAATAATGGGTTCTACCTCAGATTTTGAGGTAATGCAGGATGCATGTAAGGTTTTAGAAGAATTTGGTGTTGAATATGAAAAGAAAGTAGTTTCTGCTCATAGAACTCCAGATTTAATGTATGAATATGCACATTCAGCAAGAAGCCGTGGTATTAAAGTTATCATAGCTGGTGCTGGTGGTGCTGCACATTTACCTGGTATGGTAGCTGCAATGACATCAGTTCCTGTAATTGGTGTACCAGTTAAATCAAGAGCCTTAAATGGTCTTGATTCTCTACTTTCAATTGTTCAAATGCCTGGTGGAGTGCCAGTATTAACTGTTGCTATCAATGGTGCAAAGAACGCAGCTTTATCAGCTATTGCAATTATTGCAAATGAAGATAAAGAATTATTAGAAAAATTAGAAGCATTTAGAAAGAATCAAACTGATTCTGTATTAGAAGCTAAATTATAATATTGAAATAAGCTACTTTTGTAGCTTTTTCTTTTTAAAAAGAAAAATGAAGTTCATAAGAACTTCATTTCGTTTTTAGAATTCGTTTTGACTATATAGCACCCATTCATTATTTCCGTATCCATAATGATAACAAATTTTCTTTTGAGTTGATTGATCAAATTCATAAACATGTTTTTCTTTCAATACCCATTCATTATTCTCATAAAATGATACTATTTTTGTTTTAAATTCACTTCTGAAATTATCATCAACCTCTTTACGATATAATATCCATTCTCCATTTTTAAAAGTTGATACAATTTCCATTCTTTCATTATCAGATAATTTTGTATATTCACGTTTTTGATCAAAAACCCATTCGTGATTAAAATAAGTAGAATCCGTCGCCTTAACTAAATCTCCTAAAGAATCATATTCAAATTCCCACTTAGAAGAAGGCATATAATCATTATATGTATAATCAACACTTAATGTTTCAACTTCTTTTCCATTTATTGTTTTACTTTCAAGTACTTTAATATAATTACCATCTAATCTTCTATAAAAAGTTTTCCCAATTATATTTCCATTTTTGTCATATTCAAATTCATGTTTATAATACTCAACAGTTTCACCATTTATATAGTTTGATTGTGAATGTAATATTACTTTTTCCAATTCATTGTATTGGGTAATAAAAACATCATCGATATTCCCTTCTTTATCATAATGTAAAGTAGTTTCTTTTCTTAATATATTATTTATATACTCATAAGTGGTTAAGTGACTTAGAATATCAGTATATTCCCAATAGCTTTTCTTGTTTCTAGATATGATATTATCTGATTCATCATAGTTATAAACATCATATTCAGAATAATAGCTTTTATCATCTTTATATAAGCTACTATATGTTAATGTTTCTTTTCCTGTTGAAGTATATTTAGTAACGCCTTTTGAAATTAAAGATTGGTTATTTAACGATAAACAAAAAATTTTAATATTTATTTTATTTATATTTAGAAAATAATAATCAGAAATTCTCGAATAGGAAACATCAATTGATTCATAAAAATTCTCATAACTTAAATCATCAAAATCTAGACAATATTCATCATATGCCTTTTTTAAAATTTCAGTTGATAATTCATCTTTTCTGTTTTTATCAATTACTTTTCCTTCTTTAGTACAGCTTGTTAAAAACATTAATATAGCAACCACTATAATCCAAAATCTCTTTTTCATTTTTCTTCCTCTTTAAACGTAAAAATACCCTATGATTATTTTACCAAAAAAGAATTAATAAATAAATGAAAAAAGGAAGTTTTGAAAACTTCCTCAATTCTTTTATAATGGTAAATCCTTTTTCTTGAATTTTAATGCTCCAAAGATATAACCTATAATACCAATAACTACCAAAATTGATATTTTCCAAATCCATGCATATTCCCCATTTAATATAGAAACTACATCAAATAATGAAATAATTGATACATAGTTGAAATTATTTAATGCACTAATTCTTACAACAGAAGGAATAACAGGTGAGCCAAATAATCCTAACATAGTAGCTACTAAGAAGAACATTGATAAACCACCACCTAATGCCATAGCTTTTTTTGATCTATCAAAATAACAAGATGTTAAATAATTTATACCAGATATAGCAAATAATACAATAAATGCACTTAAGTTAATTAATATTAGCTTTCCATATGTTAAGTCGGTATTTACGTTAGCTATAGCAAAACATACAATAGATGTTATTGTTGTACATACAAACATTAAGAATAATGATAATACTAAGAAAATTGCTTGTGTAAATGTTACTTCATTTCTTCTAGTTGAAGTAGATAATACATATGCCATTGAACCAGTATCAACCTGTCCTGCAATTAAGCTATTTGATACCATAATTACATAAATAATAGGAAGTAGAAGACCAGCCATCTTATAGAATATAGAGCCAACAATTAATCCATATAAATCCATTGTTCCTAATTCTTGAATACCATCAGATACATTTTGTGGTAACTTATCAAGCAAAGAACCTGCAACACTTAAATATAATTCATCATGAATTCTATTCTTTTCTTCAGTATATTTTGTATTATCATTTTTAATGTCATCTGAGATATTACTAATTTCATAATCATATTTGTTTTGGAATTCCATCATTCCTTCATATGAAATATTATGAACCTTCTTATAGTCAAATCCCATTTCATTATATTGTTCTTCATTAACTTTATAAGCTTTTAAAGTATTTAATATTTTTTCTTTATATTCTTTAGATGATAAATTAGCTGCAATTATCATAGAAGTAGAATTATAAGCTCTTTCATATCTAAAATTAATTCTTTCTTGTGTATTAACATATTCTTCTAAAGTATTAGTTTTTTTACCATTATCCCAAGAATTAATATCAGCTAACATATAATCAGTAAATGAATCAATATATTCATTAGGTATAGATTCACTATTTTTTGTATATTCACTATCTACTTGATGATTTGGATTAATAGTTACCATAGATATGCCATAAGCCTCTTTAGTATCACCAGAATTAGGGTACTTAGCCTCTATTTTTTGGATGGCTTTAGTATAAGAAGGAGTAATATATGTTGTTTTGATATATTCTGTTATTTCAGCTTTAGCATTATTTTCAATTTCAGCTAATTCATTTTTTAGTTCAAGTTTACTTTCGTTAGTAAATTGTTCTTTTAATTCTGTTAATACTAAATCTGCAACTTGAGCCTTATGTGTATCTGTAATAATATCAGCTTTAGCTGCCTCAATATGCTCATTAACTACTTTAGTCTTTTCAATTTCAGTATATTCAGCTATTACAGCATTAGTAGCATCAGTTACACTTTCACCTTTAGATACTCTTTCTAATACTTTATTTTGGGCTTCAGTAGTTGTCATATCACTTGCCACATTTGTGGCAACCTCGGCTTCAATTTGTGTTTTTTCAGATTCGACTCTATCATTAATTTCTTTAGTTAATCTATTAGTAACTTCATTAGTAACCTTCTCTGTTACTTTTTCTGTAACTAACAAAGTAGAATCAGCAACTGCTTTTGCTTTAATTTCTTTAAGCTTTAATGCATTTTCCTCTGTATTTAATTCATTAAAGCTTTTTACAAATTCAGTATCAAATAATAATTCACTATCTAAAGCACTATTATATAAATTAACAGATGTTTTCTTTATTTCACTTGTGATTATTTCTTCAATTATTGTATTTTGAACACCCTCTTTTACTTGTGATATATTAGATGTTCCTGATATTAACATTACACATGCTAACATAAAACAAACAGCAGAAGTAATAATAATCCACATTATTCCATTTGCTTTACAGCTTTGTTTGAATAATGCTTTTGAAAATAGTCTATTTTTCATTTTAATTCTCCCTCATCTTTTCATTAAAATATTTTTCTAATGTGTATTTTACTTCGGATATAAATTTAACATTTAATCCCTTTAATGATATAAATAAATCATTAATTTTTTCTTTTTTAATAGATATAGTATATTGATTAAATTGTTCCTGAGTACGGATTATGTTAAATCCTTTATCTTTAAAACTATCAAATGATTTCTTATCATTAAATTCAATTTTAAAATCAACAATATCTCTATTTCTAATTTCTTTCATATTAGCAATATCTATAATATGTCCATCTGATATTAGTGCAACTCTATCACAAGTTTCTTCCATTTCATTAAACATATGACTAGACATAAATATTGTTTTTCCTTTTTCGTGTTCACGTTTTATTATTGTTAAAAATGCATCACGCATTAAAGGGTCAAGACCGGTAGTCGGTTCATCTAATATAATAATCGGCGCATCAGCCATTAACGCAGCAACTAACGCCGTCTTTTGTTTCATACCCTTACTCATTCTCTTTAGATTAGCTTTTGGGTCAAGTTGTAATTCTTTAATTAATTGATCAGCATAACTTAAATCGGTAACACCTTTATATTCAGCTTGTGATTTTAAGAAGTTAACACCAGTTTTTAAATCAGGAAATGCAATTTCACCAGGAACATATCCAACAAGCTTAGCAATTTCGCTTTGATGTGTCCAAGATTCCATTCCATTTACATAACATGTGCCAGAAGTGGGTTTTACGAAGCCCAATATTGAACGGATAGTAGTAGTCTTACCTGAACCATTTGTCCCAACGAAGCCAACCATTTCACCTTTATTCACATTAAGATTTATATTGAATAATCCACGATTATTTCCATAATCTTTAGTTAAATCATTTATTTCTATTAATGCATCATTTTTTAAATCTTCCATTACAATACACCTCCAAATTCTTTATCTTCTTTATAGAATTTCATAAAGTAATCTTCTAGTGATTCCTTTATGTTGTTGTATTCTTTGATTTTAAATTTAGATAAATAATCTATAACTAAATTAATATTTTTATCCTCACATGTAATAAAGACTACATTGTTATTACTATCCTCTTTAATAATATTAATGATGTTATTATCTAAATCTTCTTTGAAATCTATAAAATCTTTATTATTATCAAATACAATTCGGTACTGTTTTAATGTTGCATGCTTTAAATCATTAGCATCAAATTCTGAAACAATCTTTCCATCCTTTATAATCGCAATCCTATCGCAAGTCGCGTCAACCTCACTAAAGATATGACTTGATAATAATATGGATTTTCCACGTTTCTTTTCTTCAACAATAAAATCGATAAATCTTTGTTGCATTACTGGGTCAAGACCTGATGTTGGTTCATCTAAAATTAAAACCTTTGGGTCAGACATAAAAGCAGTAACTATTGCAAGCTTTCTTTTAACTCCTAAGCTCATATGCTTAGTATCACCTTTTAAAACATTATCCTTTAATTCAAATAAATTAAGCATCTTATTAAGCATTTCATCATTATGGATGTGATACATATCTTGCATCATCTTAATAAATTCATATCCGGTTAATCCTTGCGGTAAGGCAATTTCACCAGGAATATATCCAACATTATTCAAAATTTTAGAATATTCTTTAAATGAATCCATACCGAGAATTTTAGTATTTCAATCTTGAGGCTTTGAAAATCCCATTAAGTGCCTAATAGTAGTTGATTTACCAGCACCATTAGGACCTAAGAAACCAAAGACTTCACCTTCATGAATTTGAAATGAAACATCGAAAACTCCACGTCCAGAACCATAATCTTTTGTTAGATGATTTACTTCAATAACATTCATAAATAATACCTCCCCTATTAAAAAATCAAACTTAAGTACAAAATCGAACTCGGGTTTGACTTTGTGAACAATTATGAGTATAATCATTATGAAAAATAAGACAATAGTCAATATTTAGACTTGAGTTCAATATTGGACTAATGCGTTAAAATAGTGCGGAATGAAGGCGTTTTTATGAAAGAGTATAGAAATAGTAGAAGAACAAGAAAAAATATTAAAGAGGCATTTGCAGAATTGGTATCAGAAAAAAATGATATTAATAAAATAACTGTAAAGGAATTAGTAGAAAGAGCTGATATATCTAAATCAACATTTTATGCTCACTATGTAGATATTTATGGTGTGGCAGAAGATTTTGAGGATGAAATTATTAATTTATTAAAATCTGTATTAGATGAATATAATAAAACTCATTCTATTAATTATTCTATTTATGTTAGAGAACTAATTGCTTTACTAAAACAAAATGAAGAAATGTATAAGAAAATATTTGCAAGCGATCTTCCTATTATATTTATTGATAAATTAAAGGATATGTGTAATGAAGTTATAAGAAAAGATTCACATATTAAATTATTATCTAATGATCCAAAAAAACGTATCGCGGAGATAGATTTTATTACTAATGGAACTATTCATTTGTTTGTAGACTATTTTAAAGGACAAATACCACAGACATTAGATCAAATAGGTGAAGCAATTATAAAAGCTGTTGAAATGATGTATTCAATAAAAATAAAATAGTTATAAATAACTATAATGAAAACGAAAAATTATGTTTCAACTATTTACAGCGGAATTTACTTTTTCAATTAACGAAACGAAAAATTATGAAATCGATTTCATGAAAAATTTACATAAATATTGAAAATAGGCCTATTATGTGTTAGAATGTAAAAAACTTGCGAAAGGGTGAGAGTTTATGGCTAAGACAACAATATATGACGTCGCTGGTGCTGCAAAGGTGTCACTAGCTACTGTAAGTCGTGTAATGAATAATCCAGAGAAAGTAAATAAAGAAACTAGAGATAAAGTTTTAAGGGTTATTAAGGAACTTGGCTATAAGCCAAATGCTATAGCTCGTGGACTTGCAAGTAGAAAATCTACTACAGTAGGTATTATTGTATCAGATATTTCAAGAGCAGCAGTTTCACAATTATTAGGTGGTATTTTAGATATCGCTAAAAAGTACGAATACGCAGCTAAGCTATTTACTATGGATGAGAATGCTGATATTAAGGAAGTAATGCGTCAGGTTGTTGCAGAACAAGTTGATGGTATCTTATTCTTAAATGATGAATTAGATAATGAACAAATGGAAATGGTTATGAACCATATTCAAGATGCTCAAATACCTGTAGTATTATGTAATGTTATTTATGATGAAAAGGATATACCAAGTGTTGCAATTGATTATGAAAAGGCAACATATGATATGACTAAGGAATTAATTGAAAAAGGTAAAAAGAAAATCTACCTTGCTTCAACTGTTCATAGATATTCAACTAACTATCATAAGGTTAGAGGATATGAAAGAGCTATGCAGGATGCAGGCTTAGAGCCTTTAGTATTTAGAACTAGTGGAGATGTAAGTGTTAATACATTACATTTTGATGAATTTATAAAGAATAATGAAATAGAAGCAGTAATAGCAGTACGTGATAGTATCGCAGTAAGCTTTATTAATACAGCAATTAGATTAGGATATAAGGTTCCTGATAACTTTATTGTAGTAGGCTTACAAAATACAAAATATGCTATTTTATCAAGACCTACATTAACATGTGTTGATACACCAGTATATGATATTGGTGCTGTATCTATGAGACTTTTAACAAAGCTTATGGCTGGTGAGGAAGTTAACGATTCAAGAATTGTTCTTCCATATCACATTGTAGAAAGAGAATCAACTAAATAGCCTGATGATTAATGACAAGTAGTTTATATTATTAATTTTTAGAGAGTTTGGGGTTGGTGAAACCAAACAATATAATATGAATGAATTACACTTTATGAAGGCAACAACTTTTGAGGTGCTACCTATTATGGGTAGAACTAAGGTGGTAACGCGGGTAAAATCGTCCTTAGAATTTCTAAGGGCGTTTTTTTATAGATTAAATTTAAGGAGATATTATTATGGGAATTTATGAAGAATTAGAGTGGAGAGGATTAATTAAGGATGTATCTGATCCATCAATTAAGGACAAATTAAATGCTGGAGGAATGACATTCTATATTGGAACTGACCCAACTGGAGACAGTTTACATATTGGACATTTTTCAAGCTTTTTAATTAGTAAAAGACTAAAGGACGCTGGACATCATCCTATCCTATTAGTAGGTGGTGGTACTGGTTTAATTGGCGACCCAAAACCAGATGCTGAACGTCCTATGATTACTTATGAAACAGTAGATCACAATTTTAATTGTCTAAAGGCACAAGCTGAAAAGTTATTTGGCTTTGAAGTAGTTAATAATAGAGATTGGTTAGGTAAAATCAATATCATTGATTTCTTAAGAGATTATGGTAAATATTTTAATGTTAATTTAATGTTACAAAAGGATATTGTTGCAAGAAGATTAGATTCTGGTATTACATTTACTGAATTCTCTTATATGATTTTACAAGCATTAGATTTCTGGTATTTAAATAAAGAAAAGAATGTAACTATGCAAGTTGCAGGTCAAGATCAATGGGGTAATATTACTGCAGGTATCGATTTAGTACGTCGTAAGGAAGGTAAGGAAGTATATGGCTTTACTATGCCTTTATTAACTAAATCAGATGGTACTAAGTTTGGTAAGACAAATGGTAAGGCAGTATGGCTTGACGCTAAGAAGACATCTCCATATGAGATGTATCAATTCTTTATCAATTCAGAGGATAGTAAGGTTATTGATTACTTAAAGTTCTTAACATTCTTATCAAAAGAAGAAATTGAAGAATTAGAAAGAAAGAATCAAGAAGCACCTCATTTAAGAGAGGCACATAAGGCTTTAGCAAAAGAAGTTATTACATTTATTCATGGTGAGGCTGCATATAATCAAGCAGTTAAGATTAGTGAAGCATTATTTAGTGGTAATGTAAAAGACTTGACAGCAGCTGAAATAGAGATGGGATTTAATGATTTACCTTCTACAGAGGGTGGTAAATTATTAGTAGATACTTTGATTGATGCAAGATTAGCTACATCAAAAAGAGAAGCTCGTGAGTTCATTAGAAATGGTGCAGTATTAGTAAATGGTGATAAGATTACTGATATTGAATATGCATTAACACAAGATAAGGCAATTGAGAATAAGTTCATTGTAATTAGACGTGGTAAAAAGCTTTACGCATTAGTAAAATTTTAATGGCTTTAATTGAAATTTAACTATATTGTGTTATAATAGCGTATGTGTAAAGTGAGGGGATTTTTAATATGTTAGATATTAAATTTATTCGTGAGAATCCTGAAGTAGTAAAGGAAAATATAAAAAATAAATTTCAAGATGAAAAGTTACCTTTAGTTGATGAAGTAATTGAACTTGATAAGAAGATTAGAGAATTAAAACTTGAAGGTGAAACTTTAAGAGCATCTCGTAATGATTTATCTAAAAAGATTGGTCAATTAATGAGAGAAAAGAAAGTTGATGAAGCTAATCAAATAAAGGATACTGTTAATAAAAATAATGCAAGAATTGCAGAAATTGATCCTGAATTAGAAAAATTACAAGCTGAATTAAATAAGAAAATGTTAGTAATTCCTAACATTATTGATAAGAGTGTACCTATTGGTAAGAATGATACAGAAAATGTAGAAAATGAAAAATTCGGTGAGCCAGTAGTACCTAGCTATGAAATACCATATCATGCAGATATTATTGCAAGATTCAATGGCTTAGATAAGGAAGCATCAGGAAGAACTTCTGGTAATGGTTTCTATTATTTAGTTGGCGATATTGCAAGACTTCATAGTGCAATGTTATCATATGCAAGAGACTTTATGATTAATAAAGGATTTACATATTGTATTCCACCATTCATGATTCATTCAGATGTAGTAAATGGAGTAATGAGTTTCGCAGAAATGGAAAATATGATGTATAAGATTGAAGGCGAAGATTTATACTTAATTGGTACATCTGAGCATTCAATGATTGGTAGATTTAAAGGTCAAATCATTAAAGAAAATGAATTACCTTTAACATTAACATCTTATTCTCCTTGTTTTAGAAAAGAAGTAGGTGCACATGGTATCGAAGAAAGAGGAATTTATCGTGTACATCAATTTGAAAAACAAGAAATGATAGTTATTTGTAAGCCTGAGGATTCAATGGAATGGTATAACAAGATGTGGTCATTTACTGTTGAATTCTTTAGAAGTATGGATGTTCCTGTAAGAACACTTGAGTGCTGTAGTGGTGACTTAGCTGACTTAAAGGTAAAGAGTTGTGATGTTGAAGCATGGAGCCCAAGACAAAAGAAGTATTTTGAAGTTGGTTCATGTTCAACATTAGGTGATGCTCAAGCAAGAAGATTGGGTATTAGAACTAAGAATGAAAATGGTACTTATTTAGTACATACATTAAATAATACAGTTTTAGCTACACCTAGAGGATTAATAGCTGTACTTGAAAATAATTATAATGAAGATGGTTCTGTAAATATCCCAGTGGCATTAAGACCATATATGGGTGGTATGGAAATTATCAAACCAAAGAACTAATATATAAACCAGAGAAATCTGGTTTTTATTTTTTATAATATATAAACCAAGAGTAGAAATATTCTTGTTTTTTTTTAATTCGCACGAAAAACAATTTCTCTAGTGGAAAGGTTTCGAAACAGTATAATTAAAACCATAAAACTATATAAAACTTCTAATTTATGATATACTTTTAGTATATTAACAGTTAGGAGTTTTTTAATTATGAAATATTATTCATCTAAAACAGTAACACAAATACTTGG
Organism: Acholeplasmatales bacterium; assembly: GCA_017542485.1. Classification (GTDB taxonomy): domain Bacteria; phylum Bacillota_I; class Bacilli_A; order Acholeplasmatales; family Anaeroplasmataceae; genus Anaeroplasma. The sequence goes on along the minus strand of JAFXXC010000008.1, from coordinate 24,331 downwards.
TGTCACAGCCCAAACATTAAGAAATTGGGATAAGGAAGGAAAGCTAAAGCCATCATATGTCAAATCAAATGGATATAGATATTATTCAGAGGATTCAATATTGGCCTATACTCAAGAAAGAAAGACCAAAAAGGAATTAAATGTAATAGGCTATGCTAGAGTATCAAGTAAGAAACAATCAGATGATTTAGAAAGGCAAATTAATAATTTAAAAGCATATTTAGATTCAAAATATACCGATTATGATATTACAACTGATATAGGTTCAGGTATAAATTATACAAAACCAGGACTAAAAAGTCTGATAGAAAAGATAAATAAAAAAGAGGTAGATGTAATAGTTGTCTTATATAAGGATAGACTATTACGCTTTGGATTTGAACTAGTTGAGTATTTCGCTGAGCTTAATAATGTAAGAATTGAGGTATTAGATAAAATCGATAAGAATCAAGATGAGGAGCTCGTTGAAGACTTAGTTCAGATAGTCACCGTATTTTCATGTAAGATACAAGGGAAAAGAAAGACAAAGGAGCTTATAAAGGAATTTTCTCAAAAAATAGAAAATATGTACGCTAATTAGAAGAAATAATCAAAATTTTCTCAAAACCATAAAACTATATAAATAAATTGTAAAATCACTCATTTTGTGCTATAATATAAGTATAGAAATGAGTGATTTTATGTATACATATAAAGTAATGATACATCCAAATAATAAGCAACAAACAAAAATACGTAGAACACTTAATAAATGTATTGAATGTAATAATATAATCTATGATTATTTAGATTATTATATGAAAAATAAGCTAGGATTACCTAAATGTGGTGATGTTAGAAAATGGTTTACAGCACAAAAGAGTATAAAGGATAATGAGATAATAGAAAAAAGAAAGGGATTAACTAAAAAAGAAATAATTAATAATCATTTAGATACACTATTTTATGATGTTTCAAATGATGCCTTGAAGCAAGAAATAAAGGATACATATAATTCATTTGTTAGATTCTTAAAGAAATTAGCTAAATATCCAGTTAGAAAAACATATAAATCGTACAAGAAATCATTTTATGTAGATCCATATAAGATAGAATTTAGTGATAAAAAAGTAAGACTAGAAAAGATAGCAAATAATCAAAAGAGAAATAGACAGGTAATGAATTGGGTCAATATGGCAGAATGTAATAGGATACCTATAAATGTGCCATATTATAATCCAAGAATAGTTTTAGAGGGAGACAGATTTTATATAGTTGTTGGTGTAGATGATGAATACGCACCTAAAAAGAAAATAGAAACCACTGATTCTATCATAGGAATAGATATAAATATTAAAGCCATAGTTACAAGTGATAATGATGTATATAAGGCTGTAACAGTGAAAAAAGAATATAAAAAGGCAGTTAAGAAAGAAAAAGAGAATCAAGAAAGCTATCAAGAAAATATCTTAAAGCTAAAGAATTAAAGAAATCACTTAAAGAATCAAAAAATTATATTAAGCAAAGAAAGCTAAAGAATAAATATACTAGAAGGATAAGATATTTAGAGGAATCATATATAGATTATGTAATAATATCTCTAAAGAATAAAAAACCAAAAGAGATTATTATTGAAGATTTAGATGTTAAAGGAATGAAAGAGAATAAGGACAATAAATATGTTCGTAAAGGATTACAGCATAATCCATTCTCTAAATTATTAAGAACACTAGAAAATAGATGTAATAATTATGGAATAGTAGTAAGAAAAGTAGATAGGTATTATCCATCTAGTAAAACATGTAATAAATGTGGATATAAAAAGAATGATTTAAAATTAAGTGATAGAGTGTTTATATGTCCTAATTGTGGACTTAAAATAGATAGAGATTATAACGCAGCAATAAACATAAAAAAATATGCCCTAGCAAATAACTAAGGCATATTAACAATACGCATACGTTCGTGCGAAATTAACGTCTCAGGAGAGTTAATACCAACTAAAAATACAAATTTTTAGGGCTCGATGAATGAGAAATCAAACAAAAACGATATATTAGTCTTACTATTATATAGTTTTGTAGGTTTTGAAGAACGGAGATAATATTTGGTATTGCCTGTTCGTAGCGAACAAGTTTAGTATCAAATTAGAGAAGACTTATGAACGAAAAAACACTATAGAAAATAACAGGTTTAAGTAGAAGACAAATTATTATGCTACAGAAGACTGTTATAGCACGTAAAAACCAAATAATAGTAGGCATAGCTTATGATTATTCTACTGAAGAGGTAGAAGAATTTTTACTTGCAAAATTTTTTAAGGATTGTGGATATACATATTTAGAAATAAAAAAAGAGACTTTCAATACAAAAGGTACTGGAAGTCTCTTTTTAATAAGGTCTAATAATATATTTTAAAGTGTTTACATTTGGGAGAAAAGATTAATATGATAGACCTTATTTTTAGGGTTGGCTCCTTTCTATCTTATTTTTTTAAGACAGTTATAGTATAGGTGATAAATAACGTATGATTATTTTAAAATTGTGGGAAAATAAGTGATTATTTATTGTTAATATGATAAACTAGAATAAAGGAGACTAACTATGAAAACTATTAATTATGAGAGATGTAATAATTTAATACATATTACATTAGATAATATGTATAGTGGTGATCCATTGACTATGTCATCACTTGATAAGAATTTAGCGAATATCATTAATACTGAGGCACCTATTACTTTAAATACATTAAAGGCTAGGTTAAGAGAAGCTTTTGATGTAAAGAAGATAAGTGGCAAGGCTTTAGATATTATTATTGATAGAGTTAATAAATTAGGTTTTAATTACTATGAGGATATATTTGATATAGTAATATGGCCTAAGAGTGGTGAATTTAAGGTTGATTATTTAAGAATTAATTCTGATAGATTAATATATGATATTCCATATCAAGAGTTTGTTAATTTAGCAAGAGAATATGATTTATGTGGTGAAGAATTATATAGAGAATTATTAAAGTATTTTAATCTTGAGGTATTAACTCAAAAGGCTAGAGATTATTTAAGTTATATTGAGAGTAAGAGATAATAATTATTTAGTATAATAAGTTTTAAGTAATGGTGCTAAATGGGTAGCACCATTTATTGTGGTTAGTTAATGTAGGTGATTGTATGTTAAAGGTTATTTTGAATAAAGGTGAAGAAGATAATATCTTAAAGGGTTATCCATGGGTTTTTAATAACGAAATTATTAACTTTGAGGGTAATATTGAAAATGGTAAGGTATGTAGTGTATATACATTTGATCATAAGTTTGTTGCGTATGGTTTTTTAAATACTAATTCAAAAATAATGGTAAGAATATTATCATTAGATATAAATGATGTTATTGATAAGGAATTCTTTAGAAAAAGAATAAAATATGCAATTAGTCATAGAACAAATTTAGGATGGAGTGCAACAAGACTTATATTTAGTGAGGCTGATTTTTTACCTGGACTTGTTGTAGATAAATATGGTGATTATTTATCAGTACAGTTTATGTCTTTAGGAATGGATATGATAAAAAATGATATTGTTGATATACTTGTTAGTGAAACTCATTGTAAGGGAATATATGAAAGAAGTGATATGCCTACAAGAGAAAAAGAGGGTTTAGAACAGGTTAAGGGATTCTTGTATGGAAAATTTGATCCAAGAGTAGAGATTGAAGAAGATGGTATTAGGTTTATTGTAGATATAGAAAATGGACAAAAGACTGGTTATTTTTTAGATCAGAAATTAAATAGAGATATATTAAGATTATATGCTAAGGATCAAGTAGTATTGGATGCTTTTAGTAATGTTGGTGGTTTTGCATTACATGCTTGTAAATATGGTGCAAAGCATGTAGATGCATGTGATATATCAGAGCGTGCATGTAATGAAATTATGAATAATGCCAAGATGAATGGATATAGTCAGTTAAATGCAATATGTACTGATGTTTTTGATTACCTTCACGCTATAGAAAATATGAACAAATATTCGGTTATAATTCTTGATCCTCCTGCGTTTAGTAAGAATAAGGATTCTTTAAAAAAGGCATATAGAGGTTATAAAGAAATAAATATGCAGGCAATGAAGATAATTAAGTCTGGTGGATATTTACTTACTTTTAGTTGTAGTCAACATATGACACCTGATTTATTTATGCAAATGGTTAAGGAAGCATCTTTGGATGCTAAAAGGAAGGTACAATTTTTGGATTTTAGAGTACAGGCACCTGATCATCCTGCATTATTAAATAGTGATGAGCAATTATATTTGAAATGTATTATTTTAAGAGTATTATAGGTGATAGTATGGATAGAGAATTATTTTGTAAGAATAGAAAAAAGATATTTAATTTAATGGATGATAATTCTATTTTAGTAGTGTTTTCAAGAAGATTAGAGGAAGAATCTACTAGAAATGATAAATATGAGGTTAATAGAAATTATTATTATTTAAGTGGTGTATTCGAATATGAAAATATTGTTTTATTAGTAAAAGAAAACAATAAGTGCTTTGAGACTATTTTTATTAATCCATATGATGAATTAAAGGCAAAATGGGTAGGAGCTCCAAAGTCTATTGATGAGATTAGAGAGATATCTGGTATTAGGGATGTTAAGTATTTAGATTCTTTTGAAGAGACTTTATATAGATTATTATATATGATTAATAATATTTATTTTGATATTGATCCTAAGAATATTAATAAGGGTATTGGTGAAGATGAATTTTTTATTAAGTCTTTAAAAGAAAGAGTACCTTATATTAATGTTAAGAATGGTAGAAGATTATTTGAGATTGCAAGAACTTGTAAGGATAAGCTTGAAATTGAAGAAATGAAGAAAGCTATTGAAATAACTAATAAGGGTATTTTAAATATATTAGATCATTTAGGTGAGGGATATGAATATCAAATAGAATCATATTTTGATCAGGCTATTAAATATAATGGCGCGACAGGATATGCATTCCCTACTATCGCAGCGAGTGGTAAAAATTCATGTTGTCTACATTATAGTGATAATAATAGTTATGCTAAATGCGGAGATTTAATATTATTTGATTTGGGATGTAGCTTAAATTTATATTGTAGTGATATTTCAAGAACTTTCCCTATTAGTGGTAAGTTTACAGAAAGACAAAAACAAATATACAATATTGTTTTAGAAGGACAAAAATTGGTATTTAAGAGTGCTAAACCTGGTATGACTACTAAAATGTTAAATAATATATTAATTGAATATTATCAAAAGAAATTAAAAGAAATTGGATTAATTAAAAATGGTACTAGAGAAGAGGTTTTAAAATATTATTATCATGGTGTATCACATCATATTGGTATTGATTGTCATGATTTATGCGATTATGGTCCACTAAAGCCTGGTTGTGTTATTTCTAATGAACCAGGATTATATATAGAGGAAGAGAATATAGGTATTAGAATAGAAGATGATATTTTAATTACTGAAAATGGTGCTGAGTGGTTATCTCCACAAATTATTAAAGAAGTAGAAGATATAGAAAGATATTTGGGTAATAGAAAATGAAAAAGAGTATTTTAAGAAATTATGCTAAAGTTGTTATAAGAATAGGTGCGAATGTTCAAAAGGGACAAGATGTTATTATTACTGCTAATGTTAATGATAATTATTTTGTTAAATATTTAGTTGAGGAAGCATATAAGGCTAAAGCTAGAAATGTTAGAGTTGAATGGGTTAGTGATGAATTTGATAAATTAAAATATAAATATGAAGATGTAGAAGTATTAGGTAAGGTATTAGGTTGGCAAGAAGAAAAGCTTAAATATGAGGTAGAAACTTTACCTGTAAGAATTTATATTGATTCATCTGATCCTGATGTTTTAGCAGGAATTGATCAGGATAAAATAGGAGAGGTTCGTGCTAAGAGAGGTCCTATTATTAAGAAATATAGAGATCAAATGGATAATAAATATCAGTGGTGCATTATTGGTATTCCAGGTGTTGCATGGGCTAAGAAGGTATTTCCTGATTTAAGTGATAAGAAAGCTGTAGATAAGTTGTGGGATGCAATTTTAGAGGTAACAAGATTAAATGGAGATGCCGTTAAGAATTGGGAATTACATAATAAATTCTTAAGGGAAAAGAAACAAAAATTAAATGATTTAGGTATTAAGAAATTAACATATAAGTCAAGTAATGGTACTGATTTTAGTATTGAATTACCTCGTGAGGTTATGTTTGGGGCTGGTGATGAGGAAACTCTATCTGGAATAATATATAATCCAAATATGCCTACTGAGGAATGCTTTACATCACCAAATAAGTATTCAGCTAATGGTGTAGTTTACGCTACTAAGCCACTTTCAGTTATGGGTAATGTAGTAAGTGATTTTGGTTTTAGATTTAAAGATGGTAAGATAATTGAGGTTATTTCTAATAAAGAAAATGAAAAAGCAATATTAGAAAAACTAATATCACTTGATGAAGGTGCGTCACGTTTAGGTGAGGTTGCGTTTGTGCCATTTGATTCACCAATTAATAAGACTGGAATATTATTTTATTCAACATTATATGATGAGAATGCATGTTGTCATTTAGCATTAGGTGAAGCATTTAATGAATGTATAAGAGATTTCCAAAATAAGAGTGAGGAAGAAATTAAAAGTGTTGATTTAAATAAGTCTATTATTCATGTTGATTTTATGATTGGATCAAGTGACTTAAGTATTGTTGCAGAAACATATGATGGAAAAGTAGTAGATATATTTAAAGATGGTGTATATGCTATATAGTTAGGAAAGAGCTTAGGCTCTTTTTTAATTTGTAATATTGAAATAGAGTGTAACACGTGTTACAATTTAATTACTGGCGGTGTTACAATGTATTTTGATTATAAGAAAGATATTGAATATGTTAAAACAATATTAGGATTGAGTGATACTGAGTTTGCTAATATGGTTGGTATATCAAGAATGAGTTTAAATAGATGGAAAAATGATGAAGTTGTTCCAAGCTATGAATCTTTAGAAAAAATGTATAATATTTTTTATGAAAAAGGTATCTATTTGAATAGAATTAAAGAAGAAATGTATAAGTCTGATATTTTAAATAATCATATTATTTTATTTCATGGATCAAAAAATGAGTTAATTGGGAATCCATCTATTGAATATAGTGATTCTTATAAGGATTTTGGTAAGGGGTTTTATCTTGGTGAAACTTTTAATCAATCAGCTAGTTTTGTTAACGGATACGAAAAATCATCAGTTTATGTTTTCGATTTTGATATGAAAGATGTTAGAATAAAGGAATTTAATGTTTCTAAAGAATGGATGTTATTAATTGCTTATTTTAGAGGTAGATTAAACGAATATAAGAGTTCTAATTATATCACTAAGTTAGTTGAGGATTTGAAAAAATATGATGTTGTTATTGCACCAATAGCTGATAATCAAATGTATACTACATTAGATGATTTTATTTCTGGTAAGATAACAGATTTACAGTGCTTAAATGCACTTGATGCGAATAGATTAGGAAGACAATATGTGTTTTTAAATGATGAAGTTATTAATAATAAGTTAGTTATGAAGGGAAGATTTTATTATTGCTCTAGCGAGAAGAATGATTATCGAAATTATAGATTAAAAGAAAGTGAAGTTGGAAAAAATAAAGTTAAAATTGCATTACGTGAATATGCTGGAAAAGGAAAGTATATAGAGGAAATGTTAGATGAATAAGATTGATGATTTTGGATTATTTATATGTAAATATGTTTCTGATCTTTTTGAATATGCGACAACTTGTAGCGAATGTTCTTCTAAGGTATTTATAAAGGCATATGTATATTCATCATTACCAAATATTATTGAAAATAAAAATTTTATTTTTGAATCGATTGATATTCCAGGTGCGTATAATATTATAAAAAAAGAAAAGAATATTATAAGAGGAAAAGAAATATATCCTTCTTTTGTTATGAAGTGGATTGGTTATATTATGACTTATTTTTGTTATACTACTGGTATCAAAGAAAGTACTTTTTATAAATATATTAAGCCAGAAGAGATGTTTATGTTATATGAAGCTTATCATAGTTTAGATAATGATTTAGTTGTTAAAAGAATTATTGAGGCTAAGAATATTAATGTTAATTTAAATAATGTCGATATATTAAAGAGTATATATAAATAGAGTGTAACACGTGTTACATTTTATTTTGCAAAGTGTTACATTTTGAATATTTAATGTATGGGAGTTTTTTCTCTATTTTATTGAATTGAAAATGAATTAATAGTATAATTTAGAAGAAATGAGGTTTTTGTATTATGGCAGTAGAGTTATCACTTTCAGTATATGAAAGAAATTTAAAGAATTTTAATAGAAAGGGTCTAAGAAGACAATTCTATTCTTTATATACACATTGGAATGAATATGCACAGATATTACCTGTTGCTTCAACACGTAATTTTGTTTTTGAGGTTACTGTTGATAAGGATTCTGTAAAGCAATTAATTGAAGTATTTAAAAATGAAGGATTTAGAGTATTAGGTAGTGAGAATTATTATTTCTTAGAGAATTTGGTTCAAAATTTTGAATTAAATAAGAATATGTATACTAATATTGATCCTAAGGGTATTGAAGCTATTGAGAAAGATTTAACATTAATGAAGGAAAGATGTACTGATTATAAGGAAATAGAGAATGAAGATTGTGTATTCTATTTTATGCCTTATAATGATGGTATTGAAACTTTATATGAATTTATTAAGACTAAGAAGGAATTAATATTAAATTTTGCTAAAGAAAATGATATTACTATTATGTTTAAAATAATGGGATATACTAATAATGTTGATGGTTTCTTTGGATTTAATTTCTATGATGCTGATAAGGGTGATGAGGATGTTATAGTTGATTATGCATCTAGAATTACTATTAAGGCTGATTTTAAGAGTCCTTCTAGTGTATTTGCATCTGGTATGATGCTTGCTGGTATAGGTGAGAATGAATCTGAAGTAATGGATTCTGAATTAAACCTTCATATTTTAGCTGAAAATGCAAGATATACAAAGTAAAACCGGAGACGGTTTTATTTTGCTTTATGGGTTTTGTTATGATTAAAGATAATAAGAAATTTATTGTAATTATTACAAGTATAATGGTAGGTATAAATATTTTAGGTGCTATTTTTACTTTTATTTTTGATAATAAGAATATGTTACCGATATTTAATGTTATTGGGACTGTTGTATTTTTGTTATATCTAGGGGTTAGAGCATCTATTACTGAGCATATTAAGTATACTGATGAACTTAATGGTAAGAAGGATGAAGAAAAATATAAAAATAGAAAAACAACACAAAAGCTTGGGTGGCTATTATTTGTAGTACAAGCTATTATTACTGTTACTGTTTGTTCTATTTTCTTATAATAGGTGAATTATGAGAGCGGATTTACATTGCCATTCTATTTATTCTGATGGTAAATTAGGTTTAGAAGAATTAGTAAAGCATAGTAGGGATAGAGGAATTGATGTTTTAGCGTTAACGGATCATGATACTGTGCTTGGTGATGATTTAATTATTGAATATGGGAATAAGTATGGTGTTAAGGTTATTAAAGGAATAGAGTTATCTTGTAGATTTAATGGTGAAACTATTCATATTGTTGGATTATTTAAAAATAATATTGTTCCTAAGGAAATGGTTGATTTATCTAATGAATTAGAAGAAAAAAGAAAAAAAAGAGCCATTGATATGGCTTTAGGAATTAGAGATATTTATAATATATGTATTGATATTGATAAATTAATTAGTGATAATAAGATTATTACTAGGAAGAATATTTTAGATCATATTTTAAGTAATAATGATATTAGTTTAGAAGAGGCTAAATTTTATATTTCTAAAGAATGTAAAGCATATATTTCATCATTTAAATTTGATGTTAAAGATGGAATAGATTTATTACATAAGAATAATTGTATTTGTATACTTGCACATCCTTGCTTAATAAAAAGTAAAGATGTATTAGATGAGGTAGTAAAGATGCCTTTTGATGGTATTGAGGCAAGGTATGCAAATAGTAAGAATAATTATGAATTATTTTTAAGTATTGCTAAAAAGTATGGATTATTTATATCTGCTGGTAGTGATTTTCATGGGGATAAATCACATGGAGATATAGGAGATTGTTATTTAGATGACAAGGAGGTGGATTTAGTACTTAAGGTACTTAATTTATATGGTAATTAAAAGTGCTGAATTTAATATATCAGCTGTTAAGGCTGATGGATGTCCTTTGCCTAATTTAGGCGAGGTGATGTTTTGTGGAAGAAGTAATGTAGGTAAGTCAAGTTTTATTAATATGTTAGTTAATAGAAAGAATTTGGCTAGAACATCTTCTAATCCTGGTAAGACACAAACATTAAATTTTTATTTAATAAATAATGATTTTTATTTTGTAGATGTTCCTGGATATGGTTATGCTAGAGTGTCTAAGAGTGTTAAGGCTACTTTTGGTAAAATGATTGAGGATTATTTAAAGAATAGAGAAGCATTAAAGGCTGTATTTTTATTAGTTGACTTTAGACATAAGCCTAGTGAAGATGATGTACTTATGTATGAGTTTTTAAAGTATTATAATAAGCATGTTATTGTTATAGCAACTAAATCTGATAAGGTAAAGAACGCTGATAGAAAAAAGAATAAAGAAATAATTAAAGAAACTTTAAATTTAAGAGATGATGATAAATTTATAGTTACATCTAGTGAAAAAAGAGAAGGTATAGGAGAAGTATATACCATATTAGATGAGATTATTTATGGAATTAGTAAGTAAAAAATATCCAATTTTGTTGGATATTTTTTTACTTTGTATTTAATTTTAATAATTCATTATCATACTGTGGTTCTTTAGGATAAATGATTATTTTTAATCTTGAATAGATAATACAAGATAAAATCATTGTTATAAAGTCTTTGGCTATAAAAGGTATTACAGCAACAGATATGATATATGATATATTTTTATTTAATTCTAGGTAGTAATTCATTATAAAATACATATATATTACACCGAATAGGTTTATTATAATTAAGCCTATTGTTGATAGGATGTATTTTAAATAGAATTTATTTGATTTTGATGAAATACCTATAATTATTGATGCAAAGAAGAAGCCAATTATAAAACCAAATGATGGTTCAAATATATAATTCCATCCTCCACCTTTAGAAAATACTGGTAGTCCTACAATACCCATAATTATGTATAGTAAGAATACGATTGCTGATTTTTTAACTCCTAATATAAGTGAAATTATAAATACAGCAAATGTTTGGAAGGTTAGGGGGATTGGACCTATTTGAAATGTAAACTTAGAGCATATTATTAGAAGAGCTTCTGTTATTGCCATAATAGATAGATCTTTTATTTTAAGCTTTGCCATAAAAACACCCTCTAATAATATTATAAAATTAAAAATAGAGTAGTCAAATATATTTTGGATGTATATTACATATACATAATTCAAAAATGAAAAGTATACTTGACATTTTATTGTTAAATGATATAATAGGGTGAAATTATTTGGAAGAAAGGATATTTTATATATGACAGATACAGAAATTAAAGCACAATTAAAGGAATTCTTTGTTAATGAATTAGGCGTTGACGCTGATGAATTACAATATGATACAATTTTATTCAATGAGGGAATCGGCCTTGATTCAATTGACTCAATTGAGTTAGTAGCATTCATTGATGAAAAGTTTGGTGTTCAAACATCAGGTATTGATAAGTCAAACTTCAAGAATATTGATTCATTAGCAGCTTATATCGTTGCTCATATGTAGTAATTTTTATTGCAAGCGTATTTAAGCTTGCAATAAATTTTTTTTAATATAAAAAATAAAGGAGAAATTATTTATGACAGATATTAAAAATCGTTGCGTTGTTACTGGTCTTGGTATGATAAGTGCTATTGGTAATGATGTTAAAGAGTGTTTTGAAAATGCAAAAAGAAGTGTTTCTGGTATTGAAGAAACAACTTCTGTAGATACAGAAAATTGTTATGCTAAATTAGCAGCTGAGGTTAAGCATTTTGATTTAGATTCTATCGAAGGTACTGAGGGTATGGATAGAGTATCTAAATTCGCTATTAAGGCTGCTAGAGAAGCTATGGCTGATAGTGGATTAGAAGATTTTGATAATAATACAAGAGTATCAGTTATTATGGGTTCTTGTGTTGGTGGTGCAGTATCTATTGCTCATTATTATGAAAATAATCGTGATAAGAGCGATATTGCAAGAATGCCAATATCTAGAATCGCTAATGACGTTGCAGGTGCATTCCACTGTGGTGGTGTAGTAACTAACGTTGCTAATGCATGTGCTGCAGGTACTATTTCAATTTCATATGCATGTGATTTAATTAGAAGTGGTAAGGCTGATATCGTATTAGCAGGTGGTACTGATGCATTTGCTAGCGTACCTTATGCTGGTTTCTTGGCTTTACATGCTTTAGATAGTAATCCATGTTCACCATTTAATCATTGTACTGGTATTACACTTGGTGAGGGTTCAGGTGTAGTTATCGTTGAATCATATGAACATGCAAAGGCACGTAACGCTAAGATTTATTGTGAGGTATTAGGCGCTGGTGTATCTTCTGATGCACATCATATTACTGCTCCAAGAGAAGATGGAGAAGGTCAAATGAATGCTATTAATTGGGCATTAGAATCTTCTGGAGTTAAGAAAAGTGAAATTGGTTATATTAATGCCCATGGTACTGGTACAGCTAAGAATGATAATGCTGAATTCTTATCATTACATACAATTTTTGATGGTGAGAATGATAATTTAAGTGTATCATCTACTAAGGCTATGGTTGGTCACTGCTTAGGTGCAGCTGGTGCTATTGAAGCAGTATTTGCTATTAAATGTTTAACTAGTGATGTTGTATTACCAACATTAAGATATACTGATGAAGATATTAAGAATTTAGGTGAAAAAGCTGGTAAGATTGACTTTGTTTATAATAAAGCAAAGGAAAAGAAGCTTGAAACTGTTATGAGCAATTCATTTGCTTTCGGTGGAAACAATGCATCTATTATTTTTTCTAAGAATGAGGGTAGTGTTGTAGTTAAGAATAATCCTAATAAGATTGCTATTACAGGTTTAGGTTTAGTAACACCACTTGGTAATGGTAAAGAAAATTATATTAATAATGTTAATACATTTAAGCCAGAGTCTACATCAATTTCATCACATGTTGAAAGAGCTGATTATGATCAATTTGGGTTAGGTATGACATTTAGAAAGCATGATAATTTATCTAGATTACAAGTTGTATCAGGTATGAATGCACTTAAGGATGCTAATTATATTGTAACAGATGAGAATGCTACTAAGATTGGTATTGTTGTTGGTACTTGTGAGGGTGCGCTTGGTACATGCTTAAATTTCCAAGATAATATAACTGAAAAGGGTAATGCAAATGGATCTGCATTTAATTTCCCTAATACAGTATATAATGCTGCAGGTGGATATTTGTCTATTTGTTCAGGTATTAAAGGATATAATGTAACTATTACAAATGGTAGCCAATCAGGTTTAGCTTCAGTTGCTTATGCAATGGATATTTTAAAGAAGAATACAGAAGAAGCTGTACTTGCTACTGGTACTGATGAAAATATTGAAATTATTAATGAAATATATTCTAAAGTTAATAAGATTTCTGATACAGTTAATGAGCCTTATGCAAATAAGAAAGGATTTACTTTATCAGATGGTTCAGTATCAATTTTACTTGAGGATAGTAAAAAGGCTCTAGCACGTGGCAGAAAAGCATATGCATATGTTACAGGATATGGTATGGTTCATAATGATGTAGCATGTGATACTATTAAGGATTCTAATGCTGGTTTAGTTAAAGCAATTAATGATGCATTAGCTGATAGTAAATTAAGTGCAAATGATATTGATTGTGTATTTGGTTTTGCTAATGGTGATAGCGTAATTGATAATGAAGAGTCTATTGCATTAGGTAAGGTATTTAATAATTTAGATAAATTACCAGTTGTTAATGTAAAAGAGCATATTGGTGAAGCAAGAAGTGCAGCTGCATCTTTAGCACTTGCTCATGCTGCATTATTAATGAGTGGTGAATTAGAAAATACAAATGGATACTTAGCATCTAATAAGGCTAAGGTTAATGTAGAGGCAAAGAATATTAATAAGGCTTTAGTTATTGCATATGGCTTTGGTGGAAGCTATAGTGCAATCGTAGTTGAAAAGTAATTAGGAGGATAATTATGAAAGTAGCAATTATAACAGGTGCTTCTAGAGGAATTGGTAGAGCTTGTGCAATTAAGCTTGGATCTATCGGTTATACTGTAGTAATTAATTATGCATCAAATGAAAGTAAGGCTAATGAAGTATTAGATATCGTTAAGGCTAATGGCGGAGATGGTATGATTTATAAGGCTGATGTTTCAAAATATGAAGAAGTAAAGAAGATGGTTGCTGATATTTATGCAACATATAAGCAAATTGATTTACTTGTAAATAATGCAGGTATTGTTAGAGATGAACCACTTTTAGGTTTACATGAAGAAAACCTTGATATGGCATTTAATTTAAATGTTAAGGGATATTTCTATTGTGCTAAAGAGGTTATTGCTAAGAGAAATAGAAAAACTGGTGTTGTAATTGTTAATATGTCTAGTGTATCTGGTACATATTCACTTTCAGGTCAAACAGTTTATAGTGCTACTAAGGGTGCTGTAAATCAGTTTACTAGAACATTAGCTAAGGAAATGGGTTCTCGTGGTGTTAGAGTTAACGCTGTAGCTCCTGGATTCATCGAAACTGATATGATTGAAGCAGTAGACGAGGACACTATGGCTAAGTATGTTGAGGCTATTCCTCTTAAGCGCCGTGGTAAGGTTGAGGAGGTTGCTAATGTAGTTGCCTTCTTAGCATCAGATGACGCATCTTATATAACAGGACAAATAATAACACTTGATGGAGGTTTATCATTATAATGATGAATATTAATGAGATAAATAAAAGAATTAAGCAAAGACCTCCGTTCCAGATGATTGAACGTGTTATTGAATTAAATCCAGGTGAAAGTGCAACAGGTATTAAGAATGTTAGTGTTAATGAGCCATATTTTATGGGCCATTTCCCTGACGCACCTATTATGCCAGGTGTATTAATTATTGAGTGTTGTGCTCAATTATCAAGCTTAGTATTTGATACTGACGCATCTAATCCTGATGTTATATATGTATTATTAAAGGTAGATAATTTTAAGTTTGTTAAGCCAGTTATTCCTGGAGATAGACTTACTATTACAGTAACAAAAACAAAATTAATTGGTCCTTTAGCTGTATTTGATGCCAAGGTTATGGTTGATGATGAAGTTAGAGCTAAGGGTACTATGACATTTACTAGTGTTGAAAAAAATAAAATTTATGAATAATTAGAGGTTAGTATGAAATCAGCTGATATTAAAAAAATTTTAATATTAAATGGTAGTCCTAAGCGTGAGCATTCTTCAACAATTAATGTAACAAAGGCTTTTGTTGACGGTATTGTTAAGGAAACTAATGCTAGTGTGGAATACATTAATTTGGCTGATTTAAATATTAAGCCATGTACAGGATGCTTATCATGCTGGGGAAGAACCGAAGGAGAATGTGTAATTAAGAATGATGATATTCCTATGATTAAGAAAAAAATCGAGGAATGTGATATTTTTATTGAATCATATCCATTATTTTTCTTTGGTATGCCAGGTACTATGAAGGTTTTTACTGATAGAATGTTATCTATGATGAAAACTTATATGGGTCAAAAATCACCAGAAAATGGTGAATCATTCCATGGTATAAGAAATCCACGTGATCAAAAATTTATTGTTATTACATCTTGTGCATATACTGAGTATGGTCCTGTATATGAGCCTTTAATTAAGCAATATGATTGTATATGTGGTAAAGGTAATTATTTAATGTTATTCTCACCACAATTAAAGACTTTGATGGATTTAAATAATGAGGCTAAGATAAATAAATATTTAGCTAAGTTTAATGAAGCAGGAGCTGAATTTGGTAAAAATTTAGAATTAAGTAATGAAACTTATGAATTATTGAAAAAGCCACCTTTTACTGAAGGTGCTTATAAGATATTTTTAAATAATTTCTGGACTAATGAAAGGGAAGGAAGATAGCGTATGTTTGAAGAGATAAAAAAATTATTTGTAGAATGTGCAAATGTTGATGAGGAAGAAGTTAAGCCTGAAGCACGCCTAAAGCAGGATTTAGGTATAGATAGTATATACGCAGTTGAATTAACTTTACAATTAGAAGAAATTTATGGTGTTGTAATAGACTATGAAGAATTAGAAGCTTTAGAGACTGTTGATGACATTGTTAAATTAGTTGAGAAAAAGGTAGGTAAATAATATGAAGTTTGAAGATTTAAAGGACCTATTAAAGATATTTAAAGAATCTGGATTAACATATATGGAATATGAGCAAGATGGAATTAGAGTAACATTTGATTCTAAGAAAATGGCTAATACTCAAGTAATGCCACAAGCTCAGGCTTTACCAGTAGAGAATGTTAGTAAAGAAACTGAAGAAGTTGACAATAATAATTATGTTACATCTCCACTTGTAGGTACATTCCATAGTGCACCATCTGTAGGTGGTAAGCCATTTGTTAGTGAAGGTGACAAAGTTAATAAGGGAGATAAGCTTTGTATTATTGAGGCTATGAAGGTAATGAATGAAATTACTGCTAAAGAATCAGGAGTTATTAAGAAGATTTTAGTTAGTGATAACCAGATGGTTGAATACGGACAAAAGTTATTTATTATAGGTGAGTAATTATGTTTAAGAAGATATTAATTGCAAACCGTGGTGAAATTGCAGTACGTATTATACGTGCTTGTAAGGAAATGGGTATAAAGACTGTTGCTGTATATTCAAAGGCTGATGAGGATGCGCTTCATAAGGAGTTAGCTAGTGAAACTGTATGTATCGGAGAGGCACCATCTAGTGAATCATATTTAAATATGGAAAGAATTATTTCAGCAGCTACTTTAACTGGATGTGATGCAATACATCCAGGATTTGGTTTTTTATCTGAAAATACACAGTTTGCTCGTATGGTTGAAAAATGTGGTATGACTTTTATTGGCCCAAATCCAGATGTAATGGAAAAAATGGGTAATAAGGCTGAAGCTATTAAGAGTATGAAAGAAGCTGGTGTTCCTATTGTTCCAGGTTCTTATAAGGCTGTAAGCCTAGAAGAAGGTCATAAAATCGCTGATGAGATTGGCTACCCTGTACTAATTAAGGCATCACTTGGTGGTGGTGGTAAGGGAATTAAGAGAGTTAATTCTACAGATGAATTTGAAGCATTATATTTAGAAGCTAAGGATGAAGCAAAGAAATTCTTTGGTAATGATGAAATATATGTAGAAAAATTTATTGTTGCACCTAAGCATGTTGAGGTTCAAATGATGTGTGATAAGCATGGTAATGTTATCCACCTATTTGAAAGAAATTGCTCAATGCAAAGAAGAAACCAAAAGATGTTAGAAGAAGCGCCTTGCCAATCTATTAGTCAAAATTTAAAAAATAAATTATATGACGCTGCAGTTAAGGCATGTAAATATGTAGGATATGATAGTGTTGGTACTATTGAATTTATTATTGATAAGAATGAAAATTGTTATTTTATTGAAATGAATACAAGAATCCAAGTTGAGCATGCTGTAACAGAAGAGATTACTCATATTGATATTGTTAAAAATATGATTAAGATTGCCTATGGCTTACCTTTATCTATTAAGCAAGAGGATGTTAAGCTATATGGTCATGCAATTGAATGTAGAATAACAGCTGAGGATATGCTAAATGATTTTAGACCAAATCCTGGTAAAATTAATTTTATGCATACACCTGGTGGATTAGGTGTAAGAATTGATACATCAGTATATACTGGTTATACAATTTCACCTTGGTATGATTCTATGATATTAAAGCTTGTAGTTAGTGGTCAATCTAGACTTGAATGTATAAGAAGAATGAGAGCCTCTTTAGAGGAATTAATTATTGATGGTGTAAAAACTACTACTGAATTCCATTATTTATTATTACATCATCCTACATTTATTTTGGGTAACTATGATACTACATTTGTTGAGAGTTTTATAAAGGAGTTTGATGAGAATGCAAAGCGTCTTCGATAAAAGAAAAGAAGAACTAAATGAATTCAATGAAGCACTTGACAAATTAAATATTAGAAAAAAAGAGGAGCCTACACAAAAAAAGGAAGTTCCTGATGATTTAATGACTAAGTGTAATAAATGCTCAAGATTAATTATTAAAGAGGATTTATTAGCTGATTTAAATGTTTGTCCTTTTTGTAATAATCATTTCCGTTTAACACCTAAAGAAAGATTAGAACAGGTTTTAGATGGTGATTATGAAGTATTATTTGATAATTTAGATGAAAAGCATTTAGATTTTCCTGATTATAAAGAAAAACTTGATGAAGCAAGAAAGCAAACATCAAGTGATGAATCAATTGTTTGTGCTAAGGGTAAGCTTGATGGCATTAATGTATTAGTTGGTGTTATGAATAGCTACTTTATGATGGGTTCTATGGGTAGTGTATGTGGCGAAAAGGTTACATTACTTGCAGAAAAGGCTTATTGTGAGAATTTACCACTTATCATTTTTACATGCTCTGGTGGAGCACGTATGCAAGAGGGTATTATTTCTTTAATGCAAATGGCTAAGACTAGTGCAGCTATTGCTAAATTAAGAGAAGAAGGATTATATATTGCAGTATTAACAGATCCTACTACAGGTGGTGTAAGTGCGTCATTTGCATCATTAGCTGACATTACTTTAGCAGAGCCTAATGCATTAATTGGTTTTGCTGGTAAGAGAGTAATTGAAAGAACAATTAAAGAAACATTACCAAAGGAATTCCAAACAGCTGAATTTAATCTTGAAAAGGGTTATATTGATAGAATTGTTGATAGAAAGGAAATGAAGTCTACATTAGCATTATTATTAAGACTTCATAGGTATAATTAATATGAGCAAGCTTGAAGAAAATCAATTAAAAATTTCTGAGCTTGAGCAAGTTATATTATCACTTGATCCAGAGTCAAAGGAATTTAAAGAAAAATCAAAAGAATTAAATAAATTAAAAAAAGATACATATAGTAATTTAACTCACTGGGATAGAGTATTAATTGCTAGAGGACAAAATAGACTTAAGGCTGTTCCACTTGTTAGAAAGCTATTTCCTACATTTATAGAATTACATGGTGATCAGTTATTTTCTGATGATCAATCTATAGTTGCTGGACTTGCTTTTTTAGGTGATATACCTGTAACAGTACTTGCTCAAGCAAAGGGTACTGATTTTAATGATTCAATTAGAAGAAATTTTGGTATGACATCACCAGAAGGCTTTAGAAAAACATTAAGATTAGCTAAGGAAGCTGAAAAGTTTAATCGTCCTATTATTACTGTTGTTGATACATCAGGTGCTTATCCTGGTAAGGGTGCTGAAGAGCGTGGTCAAGCTAGAGCGATAGCTACTAATTTGATGGAGTTTTCTAAATTATCTGTACCAGTAATTGCTATAGTATTATCAGAAGGTGGTTCTGGTGGTGCATTAGCACTTACAGTATCTGATTATATATTTATGTTTGAAAATGCTGTATATTCAGTATTATCACCAGAAGGATTCTCTTCAATTTTATTTAAGAATAGAATAAGCGCAGAGGAAGCTGCGAATATAATGAAATTAACAAGCCATGACTTAAAAGAAATGGGTATTGTTGATGAGATAATTAATGAACCACTTGGAGGAATAAAAGCTCCTAGTGATGAATTAATTAATGATTTAAGATTGAAATTAATTAATAAAATAAATGAATTATCTAAATTAGATAAGGATGAATTAATAGAAAAAAGATACAATAAATTTAGATGTATTGGATAGAGGTGTATTATGAAAATTGCATTTTTATTTGCTGGACAAGGTAGTCAAGCAGTTGGTATGGGTAAGGATTTTTATGATAAATATGAATGCGTAAAGAATATTTATGATAAATTTCCTGAAATTAGAGATTTATGCTTTAATGGGCCAGCCGAGGTATTAAATCAAACTGAATATGCACAAAAAGCAATATTATTAACATCATATGCATTAGCATGCTTAGCTAAAGAAAATAATGTTGAACCTGAATATGTATGTGGTTTATCTTTAGGTGAATATAGTGCATTGGCATTTTCTAATGTTTGGAATATTGAAGATGCAATTGAAATAATCACTAATAGAGGAAAGATAATGCAAAATGCCCTACCTTTAGGCACAACCAAGATGGCTGCGGTAATTGGACTTGATAGAAATGTTATTTTAAATACTATTAAAGATGTTGATGGTATTTGTGAAATAGCTAATTATAACTGTACAGGACAAATTGTTATTACAGGTGATAATAAGGGTGTTGATAATGCAATGCCAAAATTACAAGCATCTGGTGCGAAAAGAGTATTACCTCTTAATGTAAGTGGTGCCTTCCATTCATCATTATTAGTTCCTGCATCTAAAGAATTAAGAGTAGTTTTAGATAGATTTACTCCGAATAAGCCTAATTATAAGGTTATATATAATGTATCTGGTAAAGAAGAAAATGGTAATATTAATGATTTACTAGAAAGACAAATTTGTCATTCAGTATATTTTGAAGATACTTTAAAATATTTAAAGGATAATGGTGTTGATACATTTGTTGAAATAGGACCTGGTAAGACATTATCAGGATTCGTAAGAAAGACATTAACAGATGTTAAATCATATTGTATTACTGACTTAGAATCATTTGATAAGACAATTAATGAGTTGAAATAATTATGGATATTAAATATATTAGAGAAGATGATGGATTTAAAATCTATCAAGTAGATTCTATTCCATCAACTAATTCATATTTAAAAACTGAATATAATAATTATGAGGATAATACTATCTTATGGGCATTAGAACAAACTGATGGTAGGGGTAGATATGATAGACGTTGGGAGTCTAAAGGTGATTTGACTTTCTCAGTATTATTTAAAGAAAAATATAATACTGCCATATTAACACCATTATCAATTATTTTAGCATTAGCTGATTATGGAATCAGTGCTAAAATTAAATGGCCAAATGATATTTATTTACATGGTAGTAAGCTTGCTGGTATTTTAGTTGAGGATATTTATAGAGATGGTTTTATCGCATCTATTGTGGGTGTTGGAATTAATATGAATGATTATCCTGGATTAAATGGTATTGGTATAAAAGAATTTATTACTGATATGGAAGCTTTAATGATGAAGGTTTTAAATTATTTTAAATATTTAGCTAAATTAAATCCTCATACAGTAATAAATATGTATAGAGAATATAGTAATGTAATTGATAGAAGAATAACTTATCAAGGTAGTGAATATTTAGTTAAGGATATTGATAAGGAAGGCCATTTAGTAATTACTAATGATAATGAAACTAAGACTGTTTCAACTGATGAGATATCTTTAAAGGATGCTTTAATAGATTTTGGATATTAAAAAAATAAGAGTTTCGAACTCTTATTTTTTCTTTAAATAATCTATTATTTCATCAACTATATAATCAGGAGTAGAAGCTCCACTAGATATATTAACAACATTAACATTTTTTAAATCATCCATATTAAGTGAGGATAAATCTTCACATTGGATGGTTTTTATTTTAGCTATTGTTTCTGATACTTTAACAAGCTTTTTAGTATTTGATGATAATTTATCACCAACTATTATGCATAAATCAGCTTTAGGCTGATTTTTAATAGCTTCCTGACGTATTGTTGTGGCATTACATATTTTATTATCTATTAATATATTTGGATATTTATTTTTTAATTGTTCATAAATATTTTCAATATCATATTTAGATAATGTTGTTTGATTTGTTGCGTAGATTTTATTATTATTGATATTGAGATTTTCAATATCATTAATAGATGAAACAAAATTAATAGAAGAAGAAATACCTAATACTCCTTCAACCTCAGGATGATTCTTAGTTCCAATATAGATAACATCATATCCCTCATTTATCTTTTTAATAATATTATTATGAACTAATAATACCATAGGACATGTGGCATCTATTATTTTTAAGCTTTTCATTCTGGCTTTTTCATAGACTTTTGGTGAAACACCATGAGCTGAAAATATTACTGTGCCGCTTTCTATTTCATCTAATAATTCAAGTCTTGTCTTACCTTCTGTTGGAATTGTAATCGCACCTAAATTAGTTAATTCATTAATAACATTTTTATTATGGATTATTTCACCTAATAGATAAATGTTTTTTTCTTTTTCTAATGTTTCTTTAACTATTTTAATGGCGTTAATAACGCCTTTACAAAAGCCTTGTGGCTCAATTTTATTTATTATCATCCTTAATACCACCAAATCTTCTATCACGGCTTTGGTAATCCTTAATAGCCTTTATTAATTCCTTTTCATCAAAGTCAGGCCATAATACATCAGTAAAATATAATTCTGCATAGCCTAATTGCCATAATAAGAAATTACTGATTCTATATTCACCTGATGTTCTAATTAATAAATCTAATTCTGGATAACCTTTTGTAAATAAATGATTTGTAATTAAATCCTTATTAATATCATCTAATGAAATCTTGCCATCTTTATATTCTTCTGCAATATTTTTAACAGCAGTAGTGATTTCATCATATGAACCATAATCTACACATAGTGATACAACTGTACCTTTATGATCCTTTGTCTTTTCAGTTAATTCATCAAATAAGTCTAAGAAATCTTTTGGTAAGCGGTCACGTCTACCTATAAGTCTAATTTGAGTTTCTCCATTTAGGATATCCTTTTTAAATCTTTTAATAAATTTCAGTGGGGCAGTCATTAAATAATTGACTTCCTTTTCTGGTCTATTCCAGTTTTCAGTAGAAAAGCAGAAGAAATCTACATATTTAATTCCAAGCTTATTACAGCTTCTTGCAATATCACGGATATTGAAGCCGCCTTTTCTATGACCCATTGTTCTTGGCTGTAATCTCTTTTTAGCCCATCTACCATTACCATCACATATTATCGCAATATGTTTAGGCATTCTTTCTTGTATTAAATCTTGCATAAATCCTCCTATTTAAAATAATCACTATTTTTTTCATAGTAATCAAACATTATTTTATGTACATCTTCCATAGCTTTATCTATGGATAATTTTTTATTACCTAAATCTTCAATATAATATGGTTCTAATATATTGTAGTGTATACAAGGCTTTTTTCTTCTTACAAGCTTATAAAAGCCTTTTGGCTTATGATATGTAGTAACACATGGTAAAATTACTTTATTTGAATCATAAGCAAATTTGAAAGCACCATTATGAAATTTTCTTATATGATTACAATATGGATATAGCATAGCTTCAGGAAATACAGTAATAGTATATCCTTCCTTTAATGTTTCAATAGTTTTTCTATAAAACTTTTTAAACATTATAGGATCAGTTGGAATAGGTACACAACCACAATTTCTAAATATATGTGATACTATACCAAAACCTAAATTAGATTGAAGCATTGTAATATAGATTCTTTTTGATGGAAATGCAGATAGTAATGTAAAACCATCCATAGGATGTACATGGTTTTGAACTATTACAGCACCCTTGGCATATTTTTTATTTTTCTTGCCTACTATCTTATATCCCCATAATAAATATTTAGGAAAAATCATATAAATAGTATCTAATATAATATAGAATTTATTTAGCATTTTATAAAATATGTTTTTTCTATAAAATCTATAATTACTCTTAAGTTTTACCTCTTTAGGATGGAATCCATTATCATATTGATAATCTTCATCTTTTATCTCATTCATAAAAATACCTCAATGAATAATATCATTTTTAATTATACATTATTTATTTAAATAAATGTAGTAGTTAGTAAGAACAAAGGCAAATGAATTTGCCTCAAGGAGCTTATTACTCCTTTTTTTAACCACTTCATATTACTTGAAGTCGTCTTGGTGTGCTCACACCTCTACGTAATAAATATGAAATTAAATTCATATTACATACGCTACTTTTTCTATATATGTTTAATGCTCCATTTATATCTGCATTTAACATCTTTCCATCTTTTGTTTGATATAATCCTCTTTTTATCCTTTTTCCACTAAATTGATATTCTTTTTT
>JAFXXC010000002.1 GCA_017542485.1 Acholeplasmatales bacterium | reverse complement strand
CAATGAAACGATGGATGATTAATTATGTGAGACATGTTTTAACAAATTACGATTATATCTTATCAACAATAAAAGGAAAATTTGGAGTAAGCGAGGCATATATATTATTTAAAGGAAAAATTAATAATAAAATTAGAGAAATATATCCTGAACTATTCGAATAAAATGGAGAATAATGTCCGAGTATAGGAAAAATGTCCGAATACAAATCTTAAAAAAATTAAAGAACACCAAAATAGAGCTTATAACACTCAAAATTGATGCTATATTTCTTCTAATATTTTAAATAAATGGCTTAATTATGCGGTTTTTATCTCTATATAAAGAAAAAAGGCCTGATACAGTATTGTATCAAACCTATTGTTCTTAAATGGAGGCCCCGACCGGATTCGAACCAGCGATCAGGCAGTTGCAGTGCCGTGCCTTACCACTTGGCTACAGGGCCATCTAATTGCAACACAAATATTTTAGCAAATACATCATAAGTTGTCAAATGAAAATAACAGTTTTGAATATTTTTAGCACTCTTGTATTGACAGTGCTAATTTTTGAGATATAATAAAAGTGTAGCTAGATAAATAAACTACAGAAGGAGTTGAGAATTATGATGAATGGATACGAAAATGAAAACCAAAATGAGAATGTATTAGAAAAATATGGTAGAGATGTAGTAAAGCTTGCTAGAGATGGTAAAATTGATCCTGTTATTGGTCGTGATGAGGAAATAAGACGTATTATTAAAATATTATCACGTAAGACAAAAAATAACCCTGTATTAATTGGTGAACCAGGTGTAGGTAAAACAGCTATCATTGAAGGTTTAGCTAGGAGAATTGTTGCAAACGACGTACCTACTTCTTTAAAGGATAAAACTATCTTTGAATTGGATATGGGTGCTTTAGTAGCAGGTGCTAAATATCGAGGAGAATTTGAGGAAAGATTAAAAGCTGTTCTTAATAAGGTAAAGGAATCAGATGGAAATATTATTATGTTTATTGATGAAATTCATCTAATTGTCGGAGCCGGTAAAAGTGATGGAGCACTTGATGCTTCTAATATGTTAAAACCAATGCTTGCTAGAGGAGAACTACATTGTATTGGTGCTACTACTTTAAAAGAATATAGAGAATATATTGAAAAAGATAGTGCATTAGAAAGACGTTTCCAAAAGGTTTTAGTATCTGAGCCTACTGTTGAGGATACTATATCGATTTTACGTGGTATAAAGGAACGTTTTGAACTACATCATGGTGTAACAATTCAAGATCAAGCAATTGTTGCTGCAGCAACTTTATCAAATCGTTATATAACTGATAGATTTTTGCCAGATAAAGCAATTGATTTAATTGATGAGGCTTGTGCTTCTATCCGTATGGAAATAGATTCTAAGCCTGCTGAACTTGATGATGCAGATAGAAAAATTGCTCAGTTAAAAATTGAAGAAATGGCTTTAAAGAAAGAGTCAGATCCTTCTTCTGTCAAAAGACTTGAAGTAATTAAAAATGAACTTAAAAAGCTTGAGGATGAGGCTAAAGCTTTAACTGAAAAATGGAATAAAGAAAAGAAAGAATTACAAGAATATAAGGAATTAAAAAAGAATTTAGATGATTATAAATTCCAATTAGAAAAAGCATTTAATGAAGGAAATTATAAAAAAGCATCTGAATTACAATATTCTACTATTCCTTCTATTGAATCAAAGATTAAAGCATATCAAGACATGTCTAAAGAAGACCATATTTTATCAGAATCTGTATCTGATAATGATGTAGCTACTGTCGTTTCTAAATGGACAAATATTCCTATTTCTAAATTAATGCAAGGCGAAAGAGAAAAAATCTTAGCTTTAAATGAAACATTAAAAGAAAGAGTAATTGGACAAGATGAGGCGGTTGAATTAGTATCTGATGCGATTATTAGACAACGTGCAGGTATCAAAGATGAAAATAAACCAATTGGTTCATTCTTATTCTTAGGCCCTACCGGTGTTGGTAAAACCGAGCTTGCTAAAGCATTAGCTGAAGCATTATTTGACAGTGAATCCCATATTATAAGAATTGATATGAGTGAATATATGGAATCACATAGTGTGGCTAAATTAATTGGTGCGCCTCCAGGATATGTTGGATATGATGAGGGTGGTCAGTTAACAGAGAAAGTTAGACGTAATCCTTATTCTATCATATTATTTGATGAGATTGAAAAAGCCCATCATGATGTATTTAATATCTTACTTCAAATACTTGATGATGGTAGATTATCAGATTCACAAGGTAGAACAGTTGATTTTAAGAATACTATTATAATTATGACATCTAATTTAGGAAGTGAACTTCTTTTATCTCATGATAAAGAAGCTATAAATAAGGTTAATATGTTATTAAAACAATCATTTAAACCAGAATTTTTGAATCGTATTGATGAAATTATTACATTTAAACCACTTGATAAGGATATTCAGTATAAGATTGTAACTAAATTATTACGTAATTTGGATTATAGATTACTTAGACAAGAAATCTATATCACATATACAGATAGTTTAAAGAAATACATTCTTGAACAATCATTTGATGAGGAATATGGAGCAAGACCAGTTAAAAGATATATTCAAAAATATATCGAAACATATATTGCAACTAAAATTATTAAAGGTGAAATCAAGCCTAATGTTCAATATGTACTAGATGCCAATAATAATGAGATTAGATTATTATTAAAATAATAATGTAAAACGCTAACTTTAATAATTATATTTTACAATAATAATTATTGTGATATAATACAATATGTAAATTTTAAGAAGGAGAATTATTAAAAATGAATGATTTTATTATTGAAACAAGTGCAAGACACGTACATGTAACACAAGAAACTTTAGAAATTTTATTTGGTAAGGGTGCAGAGTTAACTGTAAAGAAAATGTTATCTCAACCTGGTCAATTTGCTTCTGAACAAAAGATTCAAGTAGTTGGTCCTAAGGGAACATTAAATTGCTCAATTTTAGGTCCAGTTCGTAAGGCTAACCAAGTTGAAGTATCTTTCACAGATGCTAGAGCTTTAGGTGTTACTGCTCCAGTTAGAGAATCTGGTGATGTTAAGGGTTCTGCTCCTTGTAAGCTTGTAGGTCCTTGTGGAGAAGTTGAATGTGCTGAAGCTGTTATCGTAGCTAAGCGTCATATCCATATGACTCCAGAAGATGCTAAGAATTTCGGTGTTCAAAATGGCGAAATCGTTAAGGTACAAGTATTAAATGAAACTGGTAGAAAGGTAGTATTCGAAGATACTGTTGTTCGTGTTTCTGATAAATTTGCTTTAGCAATGCATATTGATACAGATGAAGCTAACGCTGGTGCTTTATTTGGTAATATTAGAGGAACTCTAGTAAAGTAATAATTCTTTAATATAAACTTGAGAATTGGTTAATCCAATTCTCTTTTTTTATACAAAAAATAGGCCTTAAGCCTATTTATCATATTCACCATATTCACAGCCAAGTTTAAAAGCTGTAAGATCATGAATTAGTTCCTTATTCTTCTTTTTATAAATCTTAACACTAGCAGTACCATTTCCGCCATTCCATAATCGATTATGACGTTTTTTACCATCTGGTGATTCATAATTTATAAATAACATATCACTTTTTTTACATTTAGCTTCTATTTCTACTATATATTTTCGATTACTTTGTGTTACTCTCCAAACAATATAATCATCTAATTCTTTTGAATCAAATGTTGTTTTAGTATGTGTCCAAAATTTAGAAAAATTAAATTCATATCCATTTCCTTCAATATAAAATGCCGAAAGTAATTTTCTATTTAAAGCAAAAGGACCAATTTTAGGTCTTCCGCCACCTATATCAAAACAACTATTATTTAATAATTCACCTTTTCTATTATCAATTAAATATGAACTTGCAAGCCATACCCAAGGTGAAGTAAAATTTGAACCCCAGTTTTTATCTGAATAGCCATAAGATGTATCTTTAGTAACAATATATCTTTTTCCATTTAATATTATTTCGCCTTCAAATAATGATTTCATTCCTTCTGCGTGCCAAAACATTTCAAAAGCTTTCATTTTTCTAAATAAAGATGAGGCACCATATCCTACATTAAAAGATATTATCTTTTCAATTTTTAAATTCCAACTTATTGAACCATAATCTGACATATATTCAGGATGAGATATACTATCTTCTTTTGTTACATTTACACTACCGAATGTCATTTGTTCATCTAAATAACAATCATCCGCATCAATACTAAAAGGAGCTTTTCCATTAATTTTAACTTTTTTTAGTGAGAAAAAACGATGAAGTTGTAATTTAGGATCACCCCAAGTGCCAACATTAACCATTAAGTATGATGGTAGGGCATCTTCACTTATTTGCCCAAATGATGGTTCATCTTTAGCTAATTTTGGATTGCATGTAAAAAATTCAATATAAAATGGTTTTTCTTCTTTTGACTCAGAATCTATAGCAGTAAAAGAATGCCACCACCAGTCATATCCTTTTTTGGCAAATTTCCCCTTTAGCATATATTCATTTCTCTTAATATCATGCTTATCAAACACTATAACACCCCATAATAGATTACATATTATTATATATTTCTTCTATTTCTGATATAATATCATCATTTTCTTCAATAAAGTATTGATTACCATCTGTAGTTTCTTCTATTCTAAAAACTATTGCTTGATCAGGTTCTAAATCTTCAAATTTATCGACAGGTCTTAATATTTGATATCTATATCCATCATATTCAAGTTCACAATCTAAATAGAAATTCATATTCTTTCCATTTTCACCATTTAGTGTAACTATATTATTTTCTTTTTTCATAAAATCATCTTCCTTCTTATTTTTAATTTAAACATATTTTAATATATTTTCCATCGATAACTTCAATATTTTCTAACTTAATTTCTATAATTTTCTTATTAAATGGATTAATAAATTTAAGATAATAGCTTAATAATTGTAAATCAAAATCATTATTATTTCCATATAATTTATCACCTATTAAAGGGTACCCCAAAGATGATGAATGTAATCTAATTTGATGAGTTCTTCCTGTTTCTAATATAAATTCAACTAAGGAAGAATTTTTATATCTTTTAATTACTTTGTAATTAGTTATAGCAATTTTACCATCATCCGATATATATCCTTTTATTACCAGAATCACTTTTTTTTATTTTATTAACTATTCTTCCTTCATCATTTTCATATAACCCACTACATAATGCCAAATATTTTCTTTCAATATGTTCATGAACAGGTGATATTAAACTTGTGGCGTATGCATTTTTAGCAATTAATACTAAACCCCTAGTTTCTTTATCTAATCTATTTAAAATAGAAATATCAGTACTTTCATTTTTATTTTTTAAATAATAAATTACTTCCTGGAATAATGAATGAGGATCACCCTTTGTTGGTATTGATAATAAATTTTCTCTTTTATATACAACTAAATAATTATCATCCTCATAATAAACCTTTAAATTTGATTCATATATATCCCAATTAATTTCTCTATTCTTACTAAAATCTATCGTAATAATATCTCCTTTTTCGACAGGAAGATATGTTAATCTTTCTACACCATTTACAAAAATAGGAGTCTTTTTACTCCTAATATTTTTATATAATCTTCTTGAAATATGCAATTTTAATTCTTCTGATAATCTTTCATTATCTTTATTTACAACAAATTCTAGTCTCATATTTATATTTTAGCACAAAATAATTTTTATATTTAATAAATTAACATTTTATGTTAAAATAAATTATATTAAAAGACGATTTCAGGAGGAGTTAATATGGCAGATATTATTAGTGAAGCGCAAAGATGCTTAAAATGTAAAAAGCCTATGTGTAAAGAAGGCTGTCCTGTTAAAACAGAAATACCACTAATCATGCAAATGTTCTTAGATGGCAAGATGGATGAGGCTGGTGAGATTTTATTTGAAAATAATCCACTTACAGCTTTATGTTCACTTATTTGTCCACATGAAAAGAATTGTATGGGACATTGTGTATTAAATAAAAAAGGAACACCAATCAAATTTTATGAGGTTGAACAATATGTTTCAGGCTTCTATCTTGAAAAAGCTAGACTAAAAAAGCCAGAAAAGAACGGCTTTAAATTAGCTATAATCGGTGCTGGTCCTGCAGGTTTAACACTTTCAATAATAATGGCTAAAAAGGGTTATGATGTAACAATAATTGATTCTAAAGATAAAATTGGTGGAGTATTAAGATATGGTATTCCAGAATTTAGATTACCTAAATCATTATTAGATAAATTATTAAAGAGATTATATGAATTAGGAATAAAATTTAGACCTAATACATTAATTGGACCTACTATTACTATTGATGATATGTTTACAGATGGCTATGATGCTATATTCATCGGTACTGGAGTATGGAATCCAAATAGATTAAGAATTCCAGGAGAAACATTAGGTAATGTCCATTTCGCAATTGATTACCTAAAGAATCCAGATTCATATGATAATTTAGGTGACCATGTAGTAATCATTGGTGCCGGTAATGTTGCTATGGATGCTGCGAGAACAATTCTACGTAAAACTATTGCTAAGGTTGATATCATCTACTTCCGTGGTAGAGAGGATGTTACTGCACTTAAGGAAGAATTAGAGCTTGCTGAAGTCGATGGCGTTCATATGAATTATTATCTTAATACAACTAAAATTGAGGATGATGGAATAATAGTTGAGCCAGTCCTAAAGAAAGAAAATGAAGATGGTAGTATTGAATATATAAATGATTCTTCTAATTCTTACAAAATTCCAGCATCTTCAGTTATTATTGCTATAGGTCAAGGACCTTTAGCTAATATTGTAAAAACATCTAAACAAATTGACACAAATAAACGTGGTCTAATTGAAGCTAATGCTAAAGGTCAAACAACTCGTGAAGGTGTATTTGCTGCAGGTGACGTAGTATCAGGTGCCAAAACAGTTGTTGATGCAGTTGCTGCGACTAAATTAGTTGCTGAAGAAATTGATTCTTACGTTAAGAAAAAACACGGAATAACAGAATAAAAAAATAGTGATGGGATGAGGTTTCCATCACTATTTTTCTTTAAATTGATTTTCTTCTATATTATAGTAATAGCCTATACTTGAAAGTATATTTATTACTTCTTCTTTTTCATAATCTAAATCATCACATAAATCATCTAAATTATTATAAAAATCTCGTAATTTAGTATTAATAATACTTAATAAAATAACTGGATTATTTATCATATTTCACCTATATAAATAAAAATATAAAAACTATTATTCCTAAAACAGATGCTATTAAATATAACTTAGAACTACTAGGAAATAGAATTCTTCTAACTAAATATATTAATATACCATATAATGGCAATATAAAAGAAATTATTAAAGTAATTAAAGATATTTTATCATATTTTCTAAAATCTTCTTCACTAATTTCAATAGTATCATTATAAATATTATCATATTGATATTCTTTATTATTCATCATTTTAATAGTTTCATTAACATATTCAATATTATCATTTAAATAATCATATGCTGATTTCATTTTAGAAAACATATCGCTATTACTATATATACTATTACTATCAGGATGATATTTTTTGGCTAATGATAAATATTTTTTCTTTAATTCATCATGTGTTAATAAATGATCTGGTTCTACTTCCATTATTTTTAATGCTTTAATTACATTATCCATATCAATCACCAATTTAAATATATAATAAAAATGACGTAGAAAAATGTGATTACACTTCCTCTACGTCATTTTCTTTTTTCTTTTTAAATACATAAAACTTTCTTGCAAGATAGTTCCATATTAATGTAATAACTGTCATTAATACCTTAAAGAACAATTTCCAAAAATCAAATGTAACACCAAATATAGTCATATTAAATACATCAAATGTACCCTTAGCTAAGAACATTCCTAATTCAGTAATACCTAAACCTATTAAACTAACAACAGTAAATTTAAAAAATACAACTTTATCCTTTTGCTGTTCCTTTGTAACATTTTTAAATACAAATCTTTGTAAAAACCAATTTACAAAGAAACCAGAAATAAATCCTAAAGCTGTTGAAAAAAACAAATTTAGATTGCCATCAATAGATCTAAATATTAATTTATTACATGTATAAAACACTGCATAATCTACTAAAGTAGATATACCACCAACTATTAAAAATCTAATTATTTCCCAAAATAATTCTTTCTTCTTATTATCTTCCATACTACTTATTTATTCCAATACTATCATATTCTTTTTTTATTTCATCATTTATATTTACTCTTCTTGAATTACCATCTACATAAACATACATAAAAAACTGTTTATTCTCAAATGATAATGCAATATAAGCTAAAGACTCAAATGCTTCTTCCTTATCAATTACAGAATTTGAATAATAATAATAATCTATAATCTTTTTTAAATTATCATTTAAATATCCAATAATAACTATATCGTACATTAAATATTCTAAGAACAATTGATTAGTATTATTCTTTTTAAATTCTTTATAATACTTTTTATAAATACTTTTAGCAATATCACATAATGAATCTAATTTACCTAAATCCTTTATTTTCTCACAAAATAAATATATAGGCCATAATACAAATCTTTTACTTATTAAACAAATATCTACACAATTCAATAATAGTCTTTCAGTCATAACATCTTCATAATTCCTAAAATACCTATTTAATATCAAATTATATAAATTAACCTCATCATTATTAATATCCTTAAAAATATTATTACTAATAAAAATTCTACCATTAGTCGCCTCAAACAACAAATTAAATAATCTATATAATAAATCAGTTGCTTGATTATATAAATCACTATCCATGTTTTTATCAGTTAATAGATTTATATATTTAATAACAATAGTTCGCCATTTTAATTTATATTCAGCTTTATAATAATAACCATTTTTACTATCCATTATAAATTTATTAATTTCACTAAAATACTTAATATAATCCATAAAATAGCCCCCTAATTAATAATATCCTTTATAACTTCACTAGCAATAATAAGTCCCGCTACAGAAGGCACAAAGCTTATTGATCCAGGTGTTGATTTTTTATTTTCATCTAATGGTATATTATTCTTTATTGGTTCTTCTAAAGAATAACAAACCTTTAATTTTTTTATATTTCTTTTTCTTAGTTCATATCTTATAGTTCTAGCTAAAGGACATACACTTGTCTTATATATATCACTAATTCTAATATCAAGTGGATTTAATTTATTACCCATACCCATACAAGATATTACTTTAATACCAAGATTATAACATCTTTCAATTATATTAATCTTAGCTGTAACTGTATCAATACAATCAATAACATAATCATATTTACTTAAATCAATTTTAGATTCCTCATTAGGTAAATAAAACATTTGATATTTAGTTACATTACAATTAGGATTAATATCCTTTATTCTTTCTTCAATAACATCAACCTTATTTTTACCTATTGTAGAATTTAAAGCGATTATTTGCCTATTAATATTGGTGATATTAACTGTGTCTTTATCAACGATAGTTATTTTTTCAATTCCTGCTCTTACTAAGCCCTCAACAGCATAACCACCAACACCACCAACACCAAAAATGATGATATTAGCATTCTTAAGTTTTTCCAATCCCTCATTACCAATTAATAATTCAGTTCTTTGAAACATAGTTTCCATACCATCACCTCAAAAAAGAATAAAAAAGTGGTTTTAACCACTTTATTAATCTATTGCTAGAATCTTAATTTCAATATCCTTACCAGCTTCAGTAGTCATGTATACTGTATCGCCCTTCTTATGACCAAGTACAGCCTTTGCTAAAGGAGATTCAGAAGAAATCTTCTTTTCAAAAGGGTTTGATTCACTACCAGAAATATTAAATTCCTCAACTCTACCAAGCTTTACATATTCAACCTTAATATGAACAGTTTGAACAATCTTTGCATGCTTTAAGATTTCTTCAATCTCAACAATTCTAGATTCATTAATTCCTTGTTTTTCTCTTGCAGATGAATAATCAGCATTTTCAGATAAGTCTCCTTGTTCTCTTGCTTCCTTAATAGCTTCACCAATCTCAGTTCTTAAGGTAACCTTTCTATATTCTAATTCTTCTTCAAGTTCTTTTTTATATTTTTCAGTAATTTCAGTTTGCTTATTATTAGTCATGTTTTAATCCTCCACTAATCCTCTAATATTATACTTAAACAAATAATAAAAATCAAGTTAAGACTTACTTTTTACATATCTAGTAAAATAAATAATTTCAATAATTAAAATAATAATATAAATAATCAAATGAGGTATACAAAATAAATAAACATTATCATACTCTGTACCTATACTTGTTGATTCAAAAATCATATATTGTGAACATATAATGATTGCAGCTATAGCTCCAAATATTGATATTCCATGAACATAACTAAAATCATAGAATAGAATTAATATATTAATTAATAATACTCCACCCTCTAATAGAATCCAAAAAACAGTACCAGGGCTTTTATATCCATAATTATTAAAATATATATTAAATGCTATTGTAATTATTAATGCTATAGTTGATAATGCTATATTCACTATCGGCAATATTTTATCTTTCATATTTCACCTAATATTTTTCATTATATTTTATTTTTCTTAAATTACTTTGTACCTTCCTATAATTAGGAAATACTTTCTCTAATAAATTATAAAAACCATCCTGATGATTTTGATAATAAAAATGGGCTAATTCATGACAAATTACACTAATAATATAAATTTTCTCATATTTAGCCATTTTAGTATTTAATATAACTTTTCTTCTTTTACTAAAGCATTCACCAAAATATGTATTAACTCTTTTATATTGAAATTCAATATCATAATTGATATTCATACACTTTTTAATTTCATCTATATTTTCTCTAACTATTTTATCAAGTACACTATTATAATAATTATCTATAATAGCTCTAACATAATATTCATCTAATTTTTTACTATATACCCTAATCTCATTATTTAAATCATCAATAATTAAATTATTAAAATCTGCACTAATGATAATTAGCTTATATTCTTTACCTAATAAATGAATACTATTAGAAGTTTCACTACCTGTTATTCTTCTTGATATAAACCTTTTATGTCTTGATAACATATTAATAATATCATCATCTTTAAGCTTATATGGTGAATATACTTCAATACTATTATTAATAACTCTTAATCCTACACTTCTACGTTTAGAAACAATATTAATAACATTAACATCAAATCCATTAACATTAATGACCATGCTATTCACCTAATCTTAATAAATCATATGGATTTAGCTTCTTATCACACTTAAATTTAATAATTTGAAGTGGATGACGTGCTACATCAAGTACATTTCCTTCTTCATCATATATTTCATCTATTTTAATATTAAATGATTCAGAAGGTGTAAATATTTCAATTATAGAATTTGGCATAAAATAATTTCTTTGTTCTACAGTAGCCATATGTGTATTCTCATCATATTCCTTTACAATACCAATAAATTCTTTTGTAGGAACACTCTTATTTAAATCGTATAGCATTTGTTCTACTTTTGTATCTCCAAATAAAAAACCTGTAGATGCCAATCTATTTTCTCCCTTTTTTATCATATTTTCATACAATTCAAAAGATTCAATTTTACCAGTTGATTGATATTCATCAATTAATTTTCTATAAGTATTAACTACAGTCGCTATATAATTAATACTTTTCATTCTTCCTTCAATTTTAAAAGAATTTACACCAATATCCATAAGTCTAGGTATCGCCCTAATAGCACATAAATCCTTACTACTCATCGCAAAATAATCGCCTTCTGGATTTAGTACTTTATCATCATTAATTAAATCATAGCACCATCTACATGAATGTGCACAACCACCACGATTAGCGTCTCTATTAGTCATATTATTAGATAACATACATCTACCACTATATGATACGCACATACCACCATGAATAAATGCCTCTAAATCAATGTTAGTTTTCTTTCTAATTATTTCTATTTCATCTAAATTTAATTCTCTAGATAAAACACATCTATCCATACCAAGATTATCAAATAAATTAACTGCCTCAAAATTAGTAGTTGAAGCCTGAGTTGAAACATGTGCTTCCATCTTAGTATGTTTTTTTACCATTTTTAAAATATAAAGACTAGATGCAATAATACAATCTACACCACAATTTTCTAATGCCTTTAAATAATCAATAACATCATCTAAATCCAAATTATGCATTACAATATTACATGTTACATGAATTTTAGCATTATGCTTATGTGCAAATTCACATGCCTCTTTTATATCATCTAATGTAAAATTAGATGCTCTACTTCTTAAAGAAAATTTTAATCCACCAATAAATACAGCATCAGCGCCATACATAATTGCTACTTTTAATTTTTCCAAATCTCCAGCAGGAGCGAGTAATTCATATTTCATTAAAACTCCTCCTTTTGATATACAGAATCTTTATAAATAAATCCATCTTCTATATTTAAATCAAGTTCATTTAATTTAATTTTAGCCATACTTAAATCTATATTATTGTGGATAAAATCATAATAAATATCATTAATATTTTTAAACAAATCCATATTAATATCAAATGATTCAATATATGCATATTTAATATCTAAATTATCCATAAATGGCAACAAACTAATATTATATGACCTATAAATCAAAGTACCATTTTCATTTTCAACAATAGGGAAATAATCTTTTCTTGTTGATTCTCTTAAATATACATTATTTTTAGGATATGAATCATTATTCTTATCACCATATAAACTTATTAGCTTTCTTCTTGAATAAAACATTAATCTCTTACCAAATACTTGATAAAAAACATTATTATTTATTTCACATATCTTCTTTAAATCATTAATAGTAATCTCACTAGAAACACCAACACTATTTAATCCTAAAGAATAATATTCATTCATATCTAAATAATTAGTTATCATAGTTTCTGGATTATAAATAACTTTGTTAATTAAACCATTCTTTAAAAATAAATTTAAAGCACCTAAATCAGCAATATAAAATAATATATCATAGTTTTTGTAATCAGCTATTAAACTACTTACACTCTCTAAATCTTTAGGATGAAATATCCTATTTAAAGATAAAACAGGCTTTATCCCGTTATCTTTACAATAATCTAAAGCCTCTTTTATATCAATATTCTTATAATTTATAGATAAATAAGGAATATGAATTAAAGCATAATCAAGCTTATCCCCTAAAAGCTTCAAATCATCTAAAGTATATATACTTGTTACTAAATTCATATTCTCACCTACCTTAGTAGCGGAATCCGCCTTTTCCTTTGCCTTTACCTTTTTTTACCTTTGGTTGACCAGCAATTTGTGAATAATTACCAGTTTGCATCTGAGCACTCATTCTCTTTTGCTCCTCAGGTGTCATATTCTTCATTTGTCTCATAGTCTTTTTCATTTGTTCTAATGTAGAACGTAATTTATTTACTTCTTGAATAGACCTACCAGAGCCTTTTGAAATTCTATCTCTACGTTTAAAGTCTCTATCAATTAACTCAGGATTCTTTCTTTCCTCTTCTGTCATTGAATAAATAATTGCTTCAATTTTATCTAATGCCTTATCATCAACATTATTAACAGCATTTTTAATTTTACCCATACCAGGTAAGAATCCTAAAATCTTAGACATAGAACCTAATCTTTTAATCATCTTAAATTGCTTCAATAAATCATTATAATTATATGTTGAAGACATCATCTTTTCAGCCATAGACTTCATTTCATCTTCATCAATATTTTCAGTAACAGTATCAATTAAAGATAAAACATCACCCATACCTAATATTCTATCTGCAAGTCTATCAGGATAGAATATTTCCATTGCATCCAATTTTTCACCTGTAGACATAATCTTAATAGGTATACCAGTCATTTCCTTAATAGATAATGCAGCACCACCACGAGTATCACCATCTAATTTAGTTAAAATAACACCTGTTATTTCTAATTGTTGATGGAATGATAATGCAACATTAACAGCATCTTGACCAGCCATCGCATCTACTGTTAATAATATTTCATCAGGATGAGCAATTTCTTTAACATTTTTTAATTCTTGCATTAAAGCTTCATCAATTTGTAAACGACCTGCTGTATCTATAAATACTAAATTACAGCCTTCTTCTTTAGCTTTTTTTAATCCTTCAGTAACTATTTTTTCTGCACTAACCTTAGTACCCATTTCAAATACAGGAACATCAATAGACTTTCCTAATGTTACTAATTGATCAACTGCGGCAGGACGATAAATATCTGCAGCTATCAAGAATGGTTTTTTCTTTAATTTTTTTCTATAGAATAATGCCATTTTAGCAACTGCAGTAGTTTTACCAGCACCCTGTAAACCAACGGCCATTACTACAGTCATTCCACTAGACTTGAAATTCAATTCAACAGCTTCATCGCCTAAAGTTTTTCTTAATTCCTCTCTAACAACCTTAACAACTTGTTGACCAGGATTTAAGCCTTTTAAAATCTTTTCACCTAATGCTTCTTCTTTAACATTAGCCAAAAACTTTTTAACAACTTTATAGTTAACATCGGCCTCTAAAAGAGATAATCTTACCTCTCTTAGCATCTCTTCTATATCATTTTCATTTAGCTTACCTTTACCAGTAATTCTTCTAAGACCCATTTGAAGTCTAGAACTTAAGCTATCAAATGCCATAAACTTCTACTCCTTTAAAATACTCATAATAGTACTTTTTATTCTATCATCTATTTTCAATTCATTAATATTATCAAATTTAGCTTTCAATCTCAACAATTTTTCATATTCATTTAACGAATTAACTACTCTTTTTAACTGATCATGAACACCATTTCTAGATATATTATAATTTGATGCTATCTCAGAAATGCTTAAATCACTAAAATAATAATCCTCAAAATATGATTTTTGTTTTTCAGTTAATAAATCACCATAAATATCATATAATTCAATTATTCTATCTCTTTGTTCCATATCTATTCAGCTCTTTCTTATTTCGTATATTTTAACCATTTTAATAACTTAGATGAGAATATGAAATATAAAGATATTAATATGCTAGCAATAAGCTTATCAACATATCATCTTATTCATCGAAGAAATCAGCAAATAAACCATATAAATATTGTTCAATATCAAATATTTCTAAATCATCAATACCTTCACCTAAGCCAACATACTTAATAGGGATACCCATTTCATGTCGAATAGCTAATACTATACCACCCTTTGAAGTACCATCAAGTTTAGTTAAAATAATACCAGTAACATCTGTTGCTTCCTTAAATGCCTTTGCTTGACTCATACCATTTTGTCCAGTTGTTGCATCAATAACAAGTAATGTCTCATGTGGTGCATCAGGACATTCTTTCTTTAATACTCTATGCATTTTAGAAAGCTCATTCATTAAATTCACTTTATTTTGTAATCTACCAGCTGTATCGCATAACAATAAATCATATCCTTCTTTTTTAGCTTTAATAATTGCATCATACATAACTGATGAAGGATCAGATCCATCAGGTTTAACTACAATATCAACACCTATTCTTTTTGCCCATACATCAAGTTGTGCAACAGCTCCAGCTCTAAATGTATCACCGGCAGCTAACAATACCTTTTTACCTTGTTTCTTATATTGATTAGCAATTTTAGCAATAGATGTAGTTTTACCAACACCATTTACTCCAACAAATAATACTACTGATAAGCCTTCCTTCTTTAAATTAAGATTAGCATTAACAACTTCTCCATTTAAATAAATTTCAAACATTCTATCAATAATCATTTCCTGTAACATAACAGGTTCAGTAATCTTTTTATTTTTAACTTCCTCTTTTAAACCATCAATAAAATCAACTACTGTATCGACACCGATATCTGCCATGATAAATATTTCTTCTAATCTATCAAATAAATCATCATTAATATTATCACTTTTTTCTAATATTTCTTTTATGGTTGATAATGCGCCTTCTCTTGTCTTATGAAGACCCATTTTATATTTTTCTTTTTTCTTTTTATCCTTTTTCTTAAATAAATCAAAGAATCCCAATCTAATCACTCCAAAACATTCGAATTTCCAAACGCATTATATCATAATCTAAGATTAATAACAAGAAAAAGCAGCCTATAGGCTGCCTTAATAAACTACTTTTTTAATTTTTGATATTCCTCAATAGTAACAACATTTTTACATCTAGGATAATTGCTACATCCATAGAAAATATTGCCTGCATTTTTACCTCTTGTGGCCTTTCTTTCAATCAAATGACCCTTGTTACATTTAGGACATAATACTTCTTCAGTATTGATGACATTAGTCTCATCACATCTATTATTACATACTAGTGAACCACTAGCATCAATAACCATCATAGAACCACAATTTGGACATATTTCCTTAGTTGGCTTACCATTTAAAATAGTCTTGCACTTTGGATAATTGCTACAAGCATAGAATGTATTACCTGCATTCTTGCCTCTTTTAGCTATTTTAGCCTCAATATGACCAGTTTTACATGTTGGACATATAAATACCTCAGTAAGCTCTGATTGACATTTTTTAGAGCAATATAGCTTGCCATTTGGATCTAGTAACATCATAGAACCACAATTTGGGCACAACTCATTTGTTGGTTCATCCGAATAAGTAGTTCTACACTTTGGATAATTACCACATGCATAGAATACCTTTCCTTTATTTTTACCAGATTTAGCAATTTTTTGCATAATATTACTTTTGCCACA
This sequence comes from Acholeplasmatales bacterium, assembly GCA_017542485.1. GTDB lineage: Bacteria > Bacillota_I > Bacilli_A > Acholeplasmatales > Anaeroplasmataceae > Anaeroplasma. The sequence goes on along the minus strand of JAFXXC010000002.1, from coordinate 44,704 downwards.
AACAGGGCATAAAATATGTGTATCAATATCAGTAGGTGTATCTTTCTTTATATAACTACAATATGGATAATTACTACAAGATACAAATTCACCATATCTACCTAATCTAATAACTAGTGGCTTACCACATTCTGGACAAGTTTCATCAAGCAAAATAGGATATTTCTTTTCCATATTATCCTTTGCATTTTCAAACAATGGAATAAATGAATCATAGAATTCATTCATTTCAGCATTTCTATCCTTTTCGCCCTTAGCTATTTTATCAAGATCTGTTTCCATATTAGCTGTATATTTTACATTAATAATCTTACTAAAGAATTCTAAAAGCTTTTCAGTAGTTAATATTCCTTGATCAGTAGGTATTAATACCTTCTTTTCTACCTTAACATATCCTCTATCCTTTAAAGTTTGAATAGTCATTGCATATGTAGAAGGTCTACCAATACCTAAATCTTCCATCTCTTTAATAAGGGATGCTTCAGTAAATCTACTCTTTGGCTCAGTTTCCTTATCTAAAATTTCAATACTATCAGCATCGAAAGAATCTCCTTCTTTTAATTGAGGAAGCTTCTCATCTTTATCATCTCTATCATATACCTTTAAATAACCATCAAATTTAAGCATAGAGCCTTGCATAGACCATGTTGAATTTGTATTAGTTAAAATGATTTTAGTTGAATCATATTCGCTTGCTGCCATTAATGATGCTAATGTTCTATTATAGATTAATTTATATAATTTATATTCATCATTAGTCAAATATTCCTTTAAGTCATCAGGTCTACGACTAATTGATGTAGGTCTAATACCCTCATGAGCATCTTGCATATTCTTTTGATTTCTTGATTTAACATATCCAACATAGTTCTTACCATAATTATCACTAATAAATGATTTAACCTCATTTACAAATGTATCTGCAAGTCTTGTTGAATCTGTTCTCATATATGTAATTAAACCAACAGTTTCACTACCTATATTTTTACCTTCATATAGAGTTTGAGCAACTGTCATTGTTTTTGTTGGATTAAAATTTAATTTATTAGATGCATCTTGTTGTAATGTAGATGTAGTAAATGTTGGTTGTGACTGTCTTTTTACAGTTTTCTTTTCTATACTATTTACATTAAACTTTCCTAATGAATCCTTTAAATCTTCAAGTTCCTTTCTATCAGTTATTCTATTTTTAGAATCAATAACTCTATCCCCGATAGAATTTAACTTGATTTTATTTCCTTTATATAAAGCTTCTATCTCAAAATATTGTGTAGGAATAAATGCCAATATTTCTTTTTCCAAATTTACTATTAGCATTAAAGCAACAGATTGTACTCTACCAGCACTCTTAGAATTTATTTTTCTTTGTAATAATTTAGATAATTTAAAACCTAAAATTCTATCTATCATTCTACGTGCTTCTTGAGAATCTACCATCTTTAGATCTATCTTCTTAGGAGAATTTAGAGCCTCATTAACAGCAGTTTTAGTTATTTCATGAAATTCAATTCTATTAGCATCATCAAAGCTTAAACCTAATTCTCTAGCTAAATGATATGCAATAGCTTCTCCTTCACGGTCTGGGTCGGTTGCTAATAAAACAGTTTTGCCCTTGCATTCTTTTTTCAAGTAATCAACTAATACTCTTTTATCAGAATTAATAGTATATTGAGGAACAAAACCACCATCGATGTCGATACCCAATCCATCCTTACCAGTAATAGCCAAGTCGCAAATATGACCCTTACTTGAAAGAACATTATAGCCTTTGCCTAAATATGTTCCTATTGTTTTTGATTTACTTGGTGACTCAACAATTATTACTACACTCATATTCATCCCTCTAATCGCAAACTATCTTAATACAAAAAAATTTGCTTGTCAACCATAAAAAAATCGCTAAAATCGCTATTATATATAATATATAATAAGATAAGAGAAAAAATTTTTCATAGAAAAGAAAAATGTGAAATGCATTTTGACTCATTTCACATTTTTTATTATTATTGATTATTATCTTCAGATTCAATAGATTCTTTTTTTGAATCAATTTTACTGATTTCAGTATTTTCTACTTTTAAATATTTTCTATCTATTATTAAATTAACTACTGCTCCTACAATGAAACCAGCAACTAAGAATAATAAGGCAGCTATTACTAGTCCTAAAGCACCATTTGTTTCAATAGCCATACCAGTATATTCCAAATTAGCATATTCTGTTGATACTGCTATAGATACCTCAGTATATTCATCTGCAGATTTTACTAAATTATTATGTAATGAAGTTAATTTTGCTTCAAAAGTTTTAATTTCTAATTCAGTACCACCTTGAGCTGAAATCTTAGCATCAATAACATCAATTTCATTTTGCATTTTTGTATTTTCAGTTGTTAATCTTGAAATCTCAGATGTAAAAGGTTGTAAAGCTTCACTTGATTTTGAATTATCAATTACAATTGAACCATTATATTTTTCAATTCTAGCTTCTAATGCTTCGATAACTGCTTCATTATCTTCGATTTGTTTTTCTAAAGCGTTCTTATTATTAATTAATTCATCTTCATTAGCATCAAAATTCTTAACATAATTCTTAGCAGTTAATTCATTTTTCAAATCTTCTATTACTTTATATTTTGATGAGTTAGTAATCTTACCATATTGATTTTCTAATGCAACTTTATAATCTGAAACACTCTTATTATTAACTGAAGATTCAGGATATAAAGAAATTATATTAGCATATTTTGAATCAAGTAATTCAATTTCTTTTTGTAAGAAATCAATTTGTGATTCATAATCTAAAGCATCCTTATAAGCATTTACATATACTTTGTTATTAGCATTTTTAACTAAAGATAATAAATCATTAACTGGAGTATATATAACCTTATATAAGAATAGCTTTGCTTGTTCTTTATTTTTAAAATACTTACCTTTTGCAGTTAATGTAAAAGTAATTACAGTTGAACTTTCTTTAGTATTTTTTGTAATAGTAATATCTTCTTCATCTACCATCTTTTGAACATCAATTGATGAGAATTTTTCATCACTATTTTTAACTTCATTTAATGTATTTATTTTAATAATATCACGATAATTAAATTTTGAATTGTTTATATAAGTATCTTCATTTGAACCAATGACATTAACATATTCAACTGTTGAAGAATAGCTTGTTTTATACTTATTATAAACTAATTGTGTTCCTAAGATTCCTATTACCAATATTGATATAACAATTATCAATAATAATTTCCATCTTCTAAATATTACTTTAAAAATTTGTCCTAATGAAATACCTTCATCTTCTTCATAGTATTCCATAAAATCACCTCTTACAAAAATATTCATCTTATTATAACAATATAAGTATAATTTTACAATAATAAAAATATTTGATATAATTTTTACGGGTGATTGTCTATGAAACCATTAGCTTATAGAATAAGACCAAAATCATTTGATGATATTGTTGGTCAAGACCATTTAGTAGGTTCAAATGGTGTTATAACAAAAATGTTAAAACAAGATAAATTATTCTCAATGATTCTATATGGACCTGCCGGATGTGGTAAAACAACAATAGCTGAAATCATTGCCAATAATTTTCCATTAACATCATATTCTTTTAACGCTTCTACTGATAACAAAGCTAAATTAAAAGATATTGCTGACGGAGCAAAATATCATGAAAATACAATCTGTATTATCGATGAAATTCATAGGATGAAAAAAGATGTTCAAGATTTTCTTCTTCCCTATTTGGAAAATGGTGAATTAATAATAATTGGTTTAACTACAGAAAATCCTTATCGTTCAATCAACCCAGCAATTCGTTCAAGATGTCATATCTATAGAATGAATGAAATTGAAAAAAATGATGTAATCACTCTACTTAAAAAAACCATAATTAAAGAAAGATATAATGAATTACCTAATGATGTTTTAGAATATATAGCTATTACTTCAAGTTCAGAAATTAGAACTGCACTTAATATGCTTGAAATAATTGAAATGTTAGATAAGGATGAAATAAACTTAGAAAATGCCAAAAAACTAATTGGTAAAAAAGCATTTCAACTTGATAAAAAAGGTGAATATTATTACGATATTGCAAGTGCTATGATAAAATCTATTAGAGGTAGTGATCCAGATGCAAGTCTTCACTATCTTGCAAGATTATTAGAAATAGGTGATATTGAATTTATCTGTCGAAGATTATTATGTAGCGCATATGAAGATATTGGTCTAGGTAATCCAAATATTGGTCCTAGAGTATGGGCAGCATGTGAAGCTGCAAAAGCCCTAGGCTTACCTGAAGCACGCTTACCTTTAGCTTATGCAGTAGTTGATTTAGCTACTTCTCCTAAATCAAATTCAACATATTTAGGAATAAATAAGGCAATAGCTGATTTAGAGACAATGACTTCAATGAAAATACCACCACATATTTTAAATAAGGAATTAAAAAGTGGTAAATACGAATATAAATATCCACATGATTTTAAAAATGGATATGTTAAACAACAATACTTACCTGATGAATTAATTGATAAAATCTATTATGAAGCTAAAACAACAGGTTCATATGAAAAAGCAATCATTGAACATATGAAAAAAATAAAAAATGAAGCATAAAAAAAACTACATTAGTATTTAAAAATACTTTTGTAGTTTTTTTGTATTATTTTCTTAATTCAGTAAATTCTTCTACTAATTTCGAATCAAGTTTACCCTCATCAGCCATTTCCTTTAAAATAGCTAATGCTTTTTCATTAGGCATTGGCTTTTTATATGGTCTATCAGTAGATATTAATGATTCATAAATATCAACAATAGTTATAATTCTAACTAATAATGGTAAATCTTTTTCATTTAAATGATCAGGATAACCTGTACCATTTAAATATTCATGATGCTTAGATGCAATTTCTTTTACACTTTGATATTTTTTACCAAACTTAATCTCATTTAAAATCTCAGACGTATATACAACATGTTTTTCTATTTCTTTTCTTTCATCCTTAGTTAAGGTGCCTTTAGCAATAGATGCATTCTCGTATTCCTTATCAGTTAACATCAATAATTTACCAAATTCAGTATCATAAGACTTATTCTTTAATACTTCTATAAATTCCTTATCCTCATCAGTTAAGAAAGAACTCTTATCTACCTTAACAATAAAATCCTTTGCCTTATCAATGAATTCTATTTCATTCTTATAATCTTTATCACTAATTTCCTTCTTTAAATATTTATTATTAGTACAAGATTTAATTAAATCATATCTTAATAACATATTATCTAATAAACCCTCTAATCTTGTAGCCTTATTTAATATTTCATTAGGAATAATCATCTTACCTACATCATGTAACATCGCAGCTAAATATAATTCTTCTTTATCCTGTGGCTTAATATCATAATATTTTTTCTCATCTAAATAATTAGCAAACTCTTCACAAATTTTAGCAACATTAACAGTATGGAATGCATTATAAGGTGTTCTAGATTCAATTGCTTTTACCATTGCGCTTACAAATGAATGTAATAAATCCTTAATATCGTCATAAAGACGCATATTATTAAGTAATATACCTGATAATGATGATAATGAATAAATAATTCTTTCAACATCATTTGAAAATGGAATTACATTATTAAATGATGTTGCATTAATTAATTGCATAACACCAAGAACACTTTTTTCTCTATCAAGCAAAGGTAATACTAATACTGATTGTGTATGATATCCAGTTAAACTGTCATACTTCTTAGGTCCTTCCCAATTATACTTAGTATCAGTATAAACATCATCAACATTAATTATTCTTTTTGTTCTAGCACACATTGCTGCTACACTAGATGAATTAATATCTACAGGAGGTAAACTTATCTTATGACCAACTCCACCTTCTCTAACATTAAGTGATTTAGTAACCATAAAGAAAAATTCAAGTTTATTATCATTTAGTATATATAAAGTACCAGCATCACAATTAGATATATCCATTCCATCTTCCAATATAGATTGTAACAATTCAGAATAATCATCCTCTTTAGACATACTTATAGATATATTTAATATTTTTTCTAGATCTCTATTTAATATCATCGAATTTTCCCTCCTTCAAATAATTAATTGAATTAACTGTCTTATCATAATCCTTTATCTCAATTAATATACTTATATCTTGCTTTAAACTATTAATATATTTATAAGCATTACGATAATCTATAATACCCTTACCAAGTTCAGAATGAGAATCACTTATTCTATCATTATCATTAATATGAATATGCTTAATAAATTTCCCTAACACTCTAAACCATTCATCAATTTCTACATTAGAAATCGAAGCATGTGCTATATCTAAACATACTCCAATTCTTGGATGATTAATTTCTTTAATTAATCTTTCAAGTAAATATGGATCTAAATCAAACATATTTTCAATATATATCTCTAAATCTTTATATTCCTCAATTAACTTTAAATATATTTCTTTATTCTTATTTACCCAATTATTTCTATAAAAATCCGTTTTCATCCAAGTAAGATAATTAGTATGGAATACTACTCCCTTACATTTTAATTTACTTGCTATATCAAGTGATGACTTAACTCTATCATATGATATTTTAGCAATCTTTGAATCACTTGAATCAAGAACTATATCATAAAAAACTCCATGAAGTGTATCATTAACTCTACCAAGTTTTAAAGCTGATTTTAAAGTCTTTTCAAGTTTTTCTTCATCATCTAATAGGCTTGGCTCAAAAAAATCATTATATTCAAAACCTAAATCATATTTTTTAGATAAATCTAAATATTTATCAATTTTATTCAAATTTGGAATCACATAATATTTATGCATAATATTCCTCCTCTTTACTCTATATAAAATGATGTCAAACCTAGAAAAAGAATAACATTTTATCCATCATTTTATAACCACTTTTATATAACTATAGTATTACAAATACTATATAATTTTAACATTTTAAACATTTTAGTGCAAGTATTAGCAATTAAAAATAATAATCTATAATGCTAAATTAAAAGAAAAAAGAAAAAGCCTATAAAGGCTTATTTCTTAATACTTTCTATGTCTGTTGAAATTAATACAGGAATAATTATTGGGCTCTTCTTTAAATCCTTATAAACATAATGAGATATCTCATTTTTAAGTTCAGTCTTATAATCACTCCAATTTATAAACTTAGATGCTAAATTATTAGCTGAAACTGTATCAAAAATTTCCTTTAATTTAGCATTAAATTCATCACTACCATTCGCAAATGTAAAGCCCTTAGTAACAATTTCAGGACCTAATACAACAGTCTTAGTCTTAGGACTTATATTAGCAGTAATTAATATTAATCCATCATTTGCAAGTAATTCTCTATCACGCATTACAACATCTGAAACATCCTTAAATGCCTTACCATCCATCAATACTTCACCACATGCAACACTACCAGTTATACCAGCATACTTACCATCTACAAATGATAACACATCTCCATCATCAGCTATTAATATTCTATCATCAGTATAACCTATACAATTAGCAACTATTCTTAAAGCATATTGATGGCGATATTCTCCTATTACAGGAATAACATACTTAGGCTTTAAAATGTTAATCATTTCCTTAATTTCTTCTCTATTAGCACTAGGATCTGGTAATAATGCAGAGTTAAATGTTTTAACATTACTTGTTACATGATAAATAATATCTAATGTCTTAGCAGCCATTTTTTCAGTACCTAAATATGGATTAGTTAATATAACTACTGTATCATCAGACTCTAAATTTATTAATCTATCAATCTTTCTACTCATTCTTTGTAACATATAATAAGGTTCATGACGCTCACCAGTTACCAAAACAACTAAATCCTTATCATTATTTTTAGCATTATTCTTATCATCAATATATCTTAAATTTACAAATCTATCCTCAGGTACTCTTAAATAACCAAGCTTAATAGCAGTTTTTACAAGTTTTTGAGTTTTAATACCAATAATAGCAATTCTCTTTCCTTGATCAACAGCAATATCACAAATTTGCTGAATACGTAAAATATCAGATGAGAATAATGAGAATATTAATCTTCCATCAGCTTGTGAAATTAAATTAGTCATTCTTAATTTAAACTCTAAAATAGTACCTCTAGATTGTTCAGTATTCGCACCCAAAGATTCACACATTAAAGCAAGAACACCTTCTTTTGAAAATACAGCAAGTGATCTAAACATATGTGAATAATCAATCTTAGAATTTTGGTCAAAATTAAAATTAGATGTATAAATTATATATCCATCGTCTGTTTTAATTGCTATTCCATAGCTTTCAGGAATATTATTAGATATTTCAAAAAATCTAACAGTAATATTACCAAAATGAAGAGCAGTTTTGGAAGTAACAGGCTCAAGTTCATCTATATCAGGAGTAAACTCATCCTCAGCTAGTCTATCCTTTAACACCTCTAGTGTAAATCTAGAAGCATAAACCTTAATCTTCTTTTCTTTTAATAGGTGACTTACACCGCCAATATGATCATCATGTGCATTAGATAAGAATATAGCACATACTCTATCTATATTTTCAACTAAATAGCTTAAATCATTAACAATAACATCAACACCATATAATTCACTTGTAGGATACTTCAAGCCACAGTCAAGAACAAAAATCTTCTCATCAACTTCAATTGCATATAAATTTTTACCGTCCTCTTGAACACCGCCAATGGCCACAAAATTAATTTTACTCATACAAAATAAAAGCTAGCCTTAGCTTTATCCTCCTCTCTTTTGTCGCATCGAAAAAACTATTTATTATATTATAATATAATACACAGCAACTTTCAACAAAAAAAGAAAAGGTGTCCTAAGACACCTTTAATTTAAACAAGAATTACTTATTAAACTTATCTACGAAAACTTCAACAACTAAGCCCTTCTTAGCAACGAATGAGTGATTAGCAACTTCCTCACCGAAAGCACCTTTCTCTACGTTATCCCAATTCTTTGCTGATAAAACCTTAAAATCAACTACTGAATCTTCAGCAAATAATTTTGAAACAACACCATCCTCTACTAAAACGGCTTTCTTAGGATCCCATTCACCTAAGTTGCTTGTTGAACCACATACATAAAGCTTCTTTGCATTTCCTGCAACCTTAATAGTTACTTTAACATTAGCCATTTTAATATCCTCCTTCTTCTATTCATTTGTAATTATACACCCATAACATACAAAAATAAAATAAAAGCGTTTACTTTTTTTGAGAAAAAATATTTATTATTAACAATAAATATTCTTGTGATAAAATAAAAATAGGTGAAATACTATGGCATTAAATTTTCCAAACAAAAAACCAATTCCCAAAAAACAAATAAATAAAGCAAATCTAGGCATGGATTTAGAACAAATGTTAAATGATTCAAATGAATTCTATCTTGCTAACGACATAGCAGTAATTCACAAAAAACCAACACCAGTTCAAATTGTAAAAGTAGACTATCCAATGCGTAGTAAAGCTGTAATTACTGAAGCATATTATAAAGTACCTTCAACAACTGACTATAATGGAATTTATAAAGGAAAATATATCGATTTTGAAGCGAAAGAAAATCATAACAAGACAGCATTTCCTTTAAAAAATATCCATCCTCATCAAATGAGCCATCTTGAAAACATTATTAAACATGGTGGTATTGGTTTTTTAATTGTTGCTTGGAACCTATATAATGAATATTACCTTCTTCCATTTGAAGTAGCCAAAGAATATTGGGATAATGCTATAGAAGATGGCAGAAAATCAATCCCTTATGAAATATTTAAAAAAAGAGCTTTCCTAATTGAGGAAAGCTACTTACCAAGATTGAAATATCTAAAGGTTGTTGATGAGGTATATCTTAACAAATAATATATTTTATACCATAACTAAGAGTCTATCTCTTAGTTTTTATTTTAAGCTAATGTCATTACCAAATGCCAAAACATAATCTTTATGTAGTTGCTTATTAGCTGATTTTAAAGTATTAATTCTAACTTTGATTTCTCCTGTTTCTCTTGCTACAGAAATATCATTTTTCATTGTTTCTTGTTTATTATATGGATATCCATTCTGTTTATTTGCATAATCATTATTAATGCCCTTCTTGACATCATAATAATATCCAGAAATTCTACTATATTCATTTTCATCAATTTCAACAGGTTTAAAAATTTCTTTATTATTATTCAATAATACTTTAAAACCATCATAATTGTTTTCTTTATATAATTTATTTAAAGTTGCAAATAATGCTTCTTCTTCCTTAGATACAATACATTTAACAATTGGATGATTATTTGTTACATATTCTAAATAATCTTTTTCAAATTGTGCTTTTTCATCATTACTTAATTGTTCACAATTATTAACGACTTTTTCACAAAACTTATGTTTCTCTTCGATTGTCTTATTTTCATTAGCGTATTTATCTTTAAAACCTTTAATATAATTATTAATTTCTTCTAGAGTCTTATTATCATTCTTCATTTTAATTAATTCAACTAATAAAGTATTTTCTAAATTATAATATCTAGCTGACTCCAATTCATTGAAAAAATAATGATGATAATAACTATCGGTTATTACACCTAATTTAATAAAATATTCATATCTATATACATATTTTGCAAATTCATTTTGCATCTCTAAAAACTCTGACTTATTCATAATAACCACCCTATAAAATTATATTAATTGGAACAATACCATAGCTAATCCATAATAAATTAATAATGCTGTGATATCATTAATTGTTGTAATAAATGGACCTGAAGCAACAGCTGGGTCAATATGTATCTTTAAGAAGATAACTGGAACAACTGCACCAACAAATGATGAAACACTCATTGCAGTAAGTAAAGCAATACCAACAATACCTGCACCCTTAAGAGCCTCTACCCAGCTAAATGCACTACTATGTACACCTTGTTTTGTAATAAACAAGAATAACAATACAAAAGCAAATGATAATGTACCAAGAATTAATCCATTAACAAAACCAATTCTTAATTCTTTTAATACAGCCTTTAAAATCCTTCTTTTACTGTCCTCAAGACTTGATATTCTTCTTATTGTTACGGCAAGTGATTGTGTACCAACATTACCAGCCATATCAAGAACTAAAGTTTGGAAAAATACAATTATAGGAAGTGCTGCAATTACACGCTCAAAGCCTGTCATAGAAAATGATTGAACTAAACCTAATACTAATAATACTATTAACCAAGGAAGTCTCTTTTTAACTGAATGTAGTACACCTTCATTAGGATCCTCCTCATTAGTTAAACCGGCTAACTTAGCATAGTCCTCTCCTAATTCATCATCAATAGCTTCTGTAACATCACCTGATGTAATAACACCAACTAATTCATCATTATTGTTTAAAATAGGATATGAATCAAGTGAGTACTCTTTCATATCAGGTAGGCAATCAACAACAAGCTCAGTTGCTCTAAAATACGGATAATTCAATTTAATTATTGTACTTAAATCAGTATTAGATCTAGCAATAATTAAATCACGTAATTCAATAACTCCAATAAGTTTATCTTTTTCATCAACCACATAAATATTAGATACATTATCATTATCTGCAGCTTCCGCAACAACTCTTTTCATTGCTTCCTTTACAGTGTTAGTATTAAGAATACTAATATAGTTATTAGTCATTCTACTACCAATCATATCATCATCATATTTAGTGATATTCTTAATATCTTCCTTAGCCTCTGGCTCCATCAAAGAAACAATTTCCTCTCTTTGTTCCTCATCAAGTTCTTCCAAGACATCAATCGCATCATCGGCATCCATTGATTCAATGATATCAGCAGCCTTCTCAGGCTCCATATCACCTACTAATTCTTCAATGTTTTCAGCATGACTCCATACATCAGCAATATTATCATTACCCAAAATACGATATAATTCATCACGTTCTTCAGGCTCAAGCTCATCTAGTAAATCCGCAATATCACTTTCATGATATTGTAATATTCTATTTTTCTTATCCTCATCAGATAACGGTAGGGATAATATCTTCTTTAACTCATCAAAATATTCACGTTCTTGTCTATCTTGCATAATATCCCTCCTTGCACCTTATATATTATATATTATAAAAATATATAAAACAAATATTTTTTAGAAATTCTCACTTGAAATATAAACATAACTAGTGTATAATATCGAACGTATGCAGCAATCGAACCGTAGCTCAGCTGGATAGAGCACTCGCCTTCTAAGCGAGCGGTCAGGCGTTCGAATCGCCTCGGTTCGGCCATCTTAAAAAATAGCACTCGAAATAGTGCTTTTTATTTTATATTCTTATTTAAACAAAAAAGGATACCTTTATATTAAGTATCCTTTATTCCAAATTATCCATAAATTCTTTAAAATAATCAGGTAATTCGCTATCAAATTCCATCCACTCTTGAGTTTTAGGATGCTTAAATCCAATTGTTTTAGCATGTAAGAATTGACCACTATCTCCAATTACCTTTCTTCTACCATATACTCTATCACCAACTAAAGGATGACCAATATATTCTAAATGAACTCTTATTTGATGAGTTCTTCCAGTTTCAAGCTTACATTCAATATATGTAAATTCTTTAAATCTTTTTAAGACCTTAAAATTAGTAATAGCTTCTTTTCCATCTTTTACTACAGCCATCTTTTTTCTATCATTAGGATCTCTACCAATTGGAGCATTAATTCTTCCTTTTGTTTCAGCTATCACACCATATACTAAAGCATGATAAATTCTATTACATTCATGCTTTTTTAATTGTTCTGTTAATGATTTAGATGCAATATCATTTTTAGCAATCATTAATAATCCTGTTGTATCTTTATCTATTCTATGAACAATACCAGGTCTAATCACACCATTAATTGTTGATAAACTATCTAATTCATATAGTAGTCCATTAACAAGTGTACCTTCATTAACACCAGCACCAGGATGAACGCTCATTCCCTTTGGCTTATTAATTACTGCAACATAATCGTCCTCGTATACAATATCAAGATCTAAATCTTCAGCCTCAATATCTAAATTCAGAGACTTTTCCTCATATTCAATTACATCATTCAACTTAACCTTATATGATGGCTTTTCAAACTTACCATTTACAGTAATCAATTTATCATCAAGTAGACTTTCGATATAATTTCTAGACTTATCTATCAATATATTAGCAAGTGCTTTATCTAATCTAACATTTACATTATTATCATCTATAATGACTTTTCCCATTTTCTCTTTTTCCTTTCACTAAAGAAAATCAAATCAAAAGCAAATAATATAATTCCAGTTACTAAATAAAAATCAGCTAAATTAAAAACACCATAACCCATATGTAATAAATCACATATCCACTCAAATGGTCTAAAATAAATCATATCAACAACTCCACTATTAACACCTGGTATAGTTTTTCCTGTTGTAGATAAGAAATTAACACCGTTAGCAGTTAAAAATCTATCAAATAAGTTTCCTACACATCCTGCTAATGTCAAAGTCAATGCGAATGCTTGAGTCTTATTCTTTTTCCAATTATTAAATTTAGTACAAATTATTATCAATGCTATTGTAGCGATAAAGCTAACTATTGTTAAAAATACTGTCGCGTTTGAACCCATGCTAAATGCAGCTCCTGGGTTAAATTGTAATTCAAGCTTAATAAAATGATTACTCTCAGTACCACCAATAACAATAGGATTATTAACACCCTGATTTAGCATTATAAATTTTAATGCTTGATCTAGCATATATAATATAAAAAATAACAATATAGTAATTAACATCTAAATCACCTTCATAAAATACAATAAACCAACAACTAATAATCCAATAAAAAACACAATAAATGTTGGAATTATTACTAGCTTATTTATATCCTTTACTCTTTTTCTAACAGTACTTTCATAATATATTTTCAAAGTCAAAAAAGAGAATAAAACTGTAAGTAAAACAATTGAAAATGCTAATAATCCTCTTAATTTTTGATATATTAGCATATTTACACAAAATACAATTGGTCCAAATACTAATCCAAATGATAATAAAAATGCAATTATACCCTTAGTAATCTTTTCCTTTAAAGGAATATTCAAATCACTAATTTCTTTAATAATTTCAGATATACTTTTACTTTCCATTTACATTCTCCTTTAAATAATTTAAAGCATCATAAAATGTATCAATTTTAACCAATTTCATCTTACTACTATTAGGTAAAGAATTATACGCCAACAATGCATCCTCATAATTTATGCTTGGACAGAAAAATACATCAATATTATTATCAACTGCAGTAGGTACTTTTTCCTTTATACCGCCTATAGCTCCAACCTGACCTAAATAATCAATAGTACCTGTTCCAGCAATCTTTAATCCATAAGTATAATCAGTGCTAACTAATCTATTATAAATAGATAATGCTTGTAATAGGCCACCTGAAGGACCACCAACATTCGAATCACCTATATTAAATTTAGGATAAGTGTTATCTTTATCGATATTATAAATAATACAAGCCGAGAAAATATCATTTTCAGTTAGTACAATTTCAACTTCATCTTCCCCACGTAACACTACATATTTATCATTAACATATCTATGATTAATAGCATACCTAAACATATCCTCATTACTAGGTAATACCTCATTATAATCATTAACATATGGAATAATTTTTATAATTCTATCACCAATTTTAAATTGAGAATTTTCACCATAATATGTTACATCATAGCCTGATAAACTATAATTAATTTTTACGTTATCATTTTCCTTTGAAGCTTCATTATATGCTAATATAAGTGCATTTTGAATACTAGATTCATATTGTATCTTACCCGCTTTATAAGAATCAAAATCACTAATAGCAGCTGAACTACTGCTCATCTCATAACTTTCAATAGTTGGATCGTTTGCAGTAATTATATTTTGAAGCTTAGTAGACTTTTCCATATTAATAACATAAAGTGTACTAAAAGAACCACTACTTTTATAATCAGTATCAATTGTGACTATATCAGAAAATTCAGTAGTTCCACCCTTTAAAATCAAAGCACGATTAGTTCTATAAATCCCTAAATAAGCAAGCGGAACTGATATTAACAATATTAATATTATTAAATACCAATACCTTCTTAGCATATAGCTACTTGCTTTTAGCATTAACAGTAACCTCTATCTCTTCCATTTGTGAATAAGTTACTCCAGCAGCATCAAGCATTCTTCTAGATGCTACAGTAGACTCTTCACTGCGATACTTATCATTCATATAAACCACATGCTTTATGCCAGACTGAATAATAAGCTTAGCACATTCATTACAAGGGAAAAGTGAAACATATAATGTAGCACCCTTTACACTTGATGCACTATTTAATATAGCATTAGCCTCTGCATGAACAACGTATGGATATTTAGTATTTAATTTATTACTATCACCCTTACCCCAAGGGAAAACATCATCCTCACATCCCCTAGGAAAGCCGTTATATCCTATACCAACAATTCTTTTATCTGGGTTAATAATACAGGCACCAACCTGCGTATTAGGGTCTTTGCTTCTTTTGGCACTTAATAGTGCAACACCCATAAAATATTCATCCCAAGAAATATGCATAAAATCAACTCCTTATTATGGATTTAATCTATCAGGTCCACGGAATATAAACATAGAATCTTTGATACCTTCATTGAATAAAATCATAGTGATTCTATCAACACCAATACCAAATCCACCGTGTGGAGGACAACCATATTTAAAGAAATCAAGATAGAACTTAACATCATTTTCAAGACCCTTTTCTTGACATTGCTTTAATAATACATCATATCTATGCTCTCTTTGAGCACCAGTTGTAATTTCACAACCCTTCCAAATTAAATCATATCCGCAAGGAACACCTTTTTCATCTCTCATATGATAGAATGCTCTACATTCTTTAGAATAACCAGTTATAAATAAAAATTCATGTCCAAACATATCTTGGCTTAACTTAGCTACCAATCTTTCACCCTCAGTAGTTAAATCACCCTTTTCACTTTCATCTACTTTATAACCATATCTCTTCTCTAATTCATCATATACATCATGTAAATCCATAACAGGGAAAGGTAAAGTAGGTACTACAACATCAATGTCATATACTTTCTTAATCTCATCACCATATTTTTCTTTAACACCACGTAAAGCATATTCAAGCATTTCTTCTTCCATATGCATTACATCATGGAATGATTCAATATAAGAGAACTCCAAATCAAATCCTGTAAATTCAGTAGCATGCTTTCTTGATGCAAACTTTTCTGCTCTAAATACTGGTCCTGATTCGTAAATACGCTCAAATCCAGCAGCCATAGCCATTTGCTTATAAAATTGTGGAGATTGTGCTAAGAATGCATCTCTATCAAAATATTCAACCTTGAATACACCGGCACCTGATTCAGATTCAGCACCGATTAATTTTGGTGTATGAATTTCAGTAAAATCTCTATTATTTAAAAATTCTCTACACTTATTTACAAAATATGATTGAACCTTAAACATTAAAGTATTCTTATCAGTTCTTAAATCAATCCAACGATAATCTAATCTTAAATCAATATTAGTTTCTTCTCCCTTAGGAGCTACAATTGGAGATGGTTCAGCAATTGAAGATAAAATCTTAATGCTATCAGGATACATTTCCATTCCATTTAATTTTACATATTCACTTGATACAATCTTACCCTCAGCCTCAATAACAGTATCAATTGTTATAGATGCTAGCATTTCCTCCCAATCAGGATGATTTGCCTTTTCTACAGTAATTTGTAACTTACCACTTACATCTCTTAAAACAATAAAGCACATACTTTTCTTGTTTCTAATATTTTCAACAAAACCAGCTACCTTATTAACCTCACCAAGATTAATATTTTTAATCATTCTTCTCATCATTATCCCCCTTTAAATGACAGCTTGCACAAGCTGAAGCTTTATTTAACTTATTTATCATATATGGATAGCAATCATATAATGAAATTCTTTCTTGCTCATCAGTTAAATTATCTTTAACATTAATCTTAAATTCATTTAATTCCTCATCACCTAAAATTAATGTAAATCTTGCATTATTCTTATCTGCTTTCTTAAACTGTGATTTTAATCCTGAACCCATATAATCCATATCGCAAGATAAACCACCTATACGACAAACATTCATAATCTTCATAGCTTCACATCTTGCATTATCTCCTAATGCAATAAAATAAGCATGAATAGCATTTTCCTTTGCTAAAGCCTTACCCGAATATTCAGAAGCTAGTAACAATCTTTCTAATCCAAATGCCATACCAACACCATCAGTCTTAGGTCCACCTAAATCAGAAATTAAATCATCGTATCTTCCACCAGCACCAATAACATTTTGTGCACCAAACTCAGGAATATTTACCTCAAGCTCAAATACTGTATGTGAATAATAATCCAATCCTCTAACTAAATTATCATCAACCACATATTTTAAATCAATTTGATCTAATTCTTTTAATACTTCATTAAATCTATTCTTAGAATACTCATTTAAATAATTATTAATCTTTGGAGCACTCTTAAAGAATTCTTTATCTCTATCAACCTTACAATCTAATATTCTTAAAGGATTCTTCTCAAGTCTATTTAAACAATCAGAACATAAATCATCCTTATATTTACTAAAATGCTCAACTAATACTTTCTTATAATTATCTCTAGATTCCTTATCACCTAAAGAATTAATCTTTACAGTAACATCCTTTAATCCTAAACTTCTAATTAAAGTAGCTCCTAAAGAAATAACTTCAACATCAATTAAAGGTGAATTAGAACCTAATGCCTCAACACCAAATTGACTAAATTGTCTATTTCTTCCCTTTTGAGGACGTTCATATCTAAACATTTGTCCAATATAGAATAATTTATTTACAGGATTTTCAACATATAATTTATTTTCAATATAAGCTCTTGCTACACCAGCAGTACCTTCAGGACGTAAAGTGATTGATCTATCACTTCTATCCTTAAAATCATATGTCTCCTTTGTTACCATATCAGAAGTATCATTTTGATCTCTATGGAAAACTTCACTAGACTCAAATATAGGTGTTCTTATTTCTTGATAATTAAACAACCCACAAACCTTTCTAATTACCTCTTCAATCTTAACCCATCTTCTTGCCTCTAAACCATATACATCATATGTACCCTTTGGCTTACTAATCATTATAATCACTCCTTTAATAAAAAATACGCCCTTTAAAATTAAAGGACGAATTAATCGCTATGCCACCTAAAATTAGCTCAACCTAGTTAACGCCTAGTAACGTCCTTTTTTAAAGGCTCTCAAAAGTGTCCATAAATTATAATCAATAGGCATTCTCACCAATAGCCCTCTCTTTAAAAGATTCATTAATTCATTCTCTTCTTCATCAATTTTCATCAAAACAATTTTATCATTTTATCCACATATTATCAAGATTAATTTATTATATAAATTATATCTAATTATTCAAATATTCCTTAAGCCTATCTAATGAATTTAATGCATCATTATATCCTAAAACATACATACTCTTAAGTTTATTTAAATCGCCCTCAAGCATCTTAACATTTATAGGCTCACTAGGATAAATAACAAATACATTACCCTTCTTTTCTTCAATCTCTATTTCATCACATAAAGCATCATAATCAACATCAGTTCTTGCAAGCTTAATCGCAAAATCAGGATAATTACTATATAATCTTTTAGCAATTTTATATCTCTTTTCAAAATTATCCTTTATTCTAAAATCTCTATCTCTTGTTCTAATAACAATTACCTTATCATAGCCTTCTTTTTTAGCCCACCAATAAGGTATTCTATCATCACAGCCTCCATCTAAATAGGGTTTACCATCTATTAGAACAGGTCTAGATATAAAAGGTAAAGTAGCTGAAGCTCTAACACAATTCAAAAAATCATCTCTACTATTATCAAAATATTCAGCCTTACCGGTCTCTAAATTAGTTGCCACAACATAAAACTTTCTACCATTATTCTTTAATGCATCAACATCAATAGGAGGTAAATTTGGCAAATCTCCAAATGCAAAATCAAACCCAATTACGCTTCTTAATCTACTCTTTAAAAATGCATTAATACCAACATATCTACCATCATGGCGATATCTAATATTGATATGTGCATTTCTTCCAACCTGTCCAGTTGTGTATGTTACCCCATTTAAAGCGCCTGCAGATACTCCAATAGTTGTCTTAAAATTAATACCATGCTGCATAAGACAATCTAAAACACCTTCTTGATAAACACCACGAAAAGCTCCACCCTCTAAAACGATAGCCCCATCAATAGGTTCATCATATACTTTTTTTAAAGGAATATCTTTAAGTATCTCACATATCTCTTTCTCAGTAAACTTCATAACTAACTCCTTAAATATTAATCTTGATTTTAATATTACTTCTTGGATATGTAGAACAAGAATGAACATATCCAAACTCCTTATCTGTTTGTCTTCTTAAATCATTATCTTTTGGAATATAATACTCTCCATCTAAAACTCTAACTCTACAAATACCACATACACCACTTCTACATCTTGTATGTATCTTTATTCTAGCCTTTTCCAAAGCTAATGCTAATGACTCATTAGAATAACAATCTATGAATGTACTATCAATTCCTCTTACAACCTCAAGAGTATATTTTTCTCTTTTTACATCACTATAATTATCTTGATATACTTCTTTTCTAATTCTACGCTTATTTACTTTCAATTCATTCAATTCTTTTAAAACAAAATCATACATAGCCTTAGGTCCACATATAAAATATGTTGAATCATTACTACTATATTTACTAATAATATCTTTATCAATAAATCCCTTTAATCCATCCCAATTATCTTCATTAGAGCTTAATACATGAACTAATTTAATTTTATCTGATAATAATTCTTTAAATTCATCATTTAAAACCAAATCCTTAGAATTACTTACACCATGTATAATTGTTATATTCGCATCTAAAATACCATCTTTTAAAGAACGAGCCATAGATAAAAATGGAGTAATTCCAGTTCCGCCAGCTATACATACAATATTCTTAGAATCTCTAATAGAATTATATGTAAAATCACCTAATCCCATCTCAACCTTAAACTCATCATTAATCTTAACATTTTCAAATAAATACTTACCAGAAATACTATTTTCCCTATACCCAATACAAATTTCAACAAATGGTTTATCACTTATAGCATCATTTGGTGAAGATATAATTGAATATGGTCTAGTTACATTCAAATTATTTATTTTATAACTTAGTGTCAAATATTGTCCAGCCTTAAAATAAGGAATATTTTCTCCCTCTAATCTAATAATTTTAGAATATAAAGATGACAATTTAATATTAGTTACCTTTAAAGAAATTATACCTGGATGTAATTTATTAGCTAATAATTTAATTTCATCAACTTTTACAGGTTCTTCACTTGCATATAAAAATTTCTTCTTTCTTTTTCCTCTTACTCTAATGGCACCAGAAAAGTCTCTAACTGTACTATTTATCTTCATTTTTAGACCTCCTAGCTCTCATTTCCATTAAAATATCATTAGCTCCAGCTCTACCACTATTAATAACTGGTGCCATTCCATCTCCAGATGTTTGATGAGCTCCATTAAAAGCAAGTCCTGAAATATATTGTTCTTTTGCCTTCATACCAAGTCTCGCAACAATATGGTCATCCATTTGATGTCTAAATCCATATATAGAACCATTCCATGAACCAACATAATGAGCTACACTTATTGGTGTTTCCATCTCAAGCTCTAATATATGATCTAATAGATTAACACCCAATCTTTTACTTTCAAGTTCTATAAAATGCATTGCATTCTTTCTTTTTATTTCTTCATAATCCTTCACATCAATACTCTTAAATGCATCAGGAAGTGGTAAATATGTCATAGAATAAATACATGTCCCTTTTGGTGAAGCATCAGGATTAGCGACATTTACACATACACTTGTAATATAATTCCAAGGTCCTAAAGTCTTCCCCTCTTCCCATATCTTATCTATATCCATTCCATTAGGAGCGTAGAATGTTGCATAATCCTTAATACCCAATTCATGATAATCTTTATCTAAAAGTAATATAACAGAAAAGCATGAACATCCTATTTCCTTTGAATTTACATATTTAATCATCTCAGGTTTGATCTCAATTTTAGGTTCAATCATATTAGTATAAACATTATTTGGATAAGCTCCTGATATAACATAATCACAATTAATTATAGTTCCATCAGATAATCTTACTCCCCTAATTTTATTATCCTTAACTAAAATCTTTTCAACCTTTTTATCATATTCAATTTCTACACCTAATTCTTCACACTTCATAGCCATTTTTAGTGACATTTCATGTGATGTATTCTTAGGAATATATGAACCATATCCAAAATAATCAGCAACCAAAAATGCATATATAGTAAATGGTAAATCCTTTGTCCTATTACCAACATACATCCAATATGCAGACAAAATATCGATTGTCTTATCAGGTAAATCAAATGACTTCAATACCTCATATGTAGAATAACCTGCTGTTCTTATTAAATCAGGATAATTACTAATTAATCTAACCAATCCTATAGGACGTCTCGCAGTTGAATTAATACCATCATATATTCTTTTACACATTAAAAAGAAATCTAATATTTTCTCATATAATCCATCTAGATTACCACAAGCTTCTGCTATTTCTTTCGCAGGAACCTCATAATTACCATTTTCTCCAGCATGTATAGTAACATCAATACTATCAGTAACCAACCTATATGCCTCAGGTACTCTTATCCAATTTATATTAATTCCAAATAAATCAAAAAATTCACCAACATTTAATCTGTTTTCTTTAGAGCCAATAGACATCATCTCATGAAGTGATGCCTCAAACTCAACCCCACCTCTAACAAAGCTTGTTGCGACACCACCAGGAAGATTATGTTGTTCAAGTACCAAAATATTCAAATTTTTGTTTGTTAAAGATAATGCACTTGCAAGTCCTGAAATACCAGCACCAATGATAACAACATCATACTTATCCTTATAAAAACGATTGTTCATAAACATACTCCTAAAAAAACAAAAATCTAATATATTTTACCATATCTATAATTATTTTTTAATACTTTTATTTCTTTTATTATAATTTTATATTATAATACCCTTGGTGATTAATTATGGTAGAACTTTTATCCCCTAGTGGTGATTTTGAATCATTTTTACAAGCAATATATAACGGAGCAGACGCAATTTACCTTGCTGGTGAACGCTTTGGCGCACGTGCATATGCCAAGAATTTCACATTAGATGAATTAAAATTGGCCTTAAGCTATGCTCATTCTTTAAACAAAAAAATATTCGTTACTGTAAATACAATTGTAAAAGAAAATGAATATGAAGACGCCATTAATTATCTTAATGAATTATATATTGCAGGAGTCGATGGAGTAATCCTACAAGACTTTTCACTAATAACATATACTATCGATAATCTTTCTCCTATGGAATGCCATATTTCAACTCAAGCAGGTGTCAAAGATTTATATGATGTTAAATTCTTTGAATCAATTAAGGCAAAACGCTGTGTATTAGCACGTGAAGTCTCAATAGATGAAATCAAAAAAATTAAAGCATCATGTAAAATGGATTTGGAAGTATTTGTATATGGTGCTTTATGTGTTTCATATAGTGGTGGATGCCTAATGTCTTCTTTATTGTCACTTAGAAGTGGTAATAGGGGTAGATGTAGCCAAAACTGTAGACGTCCATATACTTTATATAAAAATGGTGAATATCTAGGTAAAGGATTTATGCTATCTATGAAGGATTTAAATATTTACGATAACCTAGATAAATTAATTCCATATGTAGATTCACTTAAAATTGAAGGTCGTATGAAGGAACCTTCTTATGTCAAAGTTGTAACAAACGAATTTAGAAAAAAACTTGATGATTTAAACTATAAATCAAAAAAATTAGATACTGTTTTCCACCGTGAATATACAAAAGGTTTTTTATTCAATGAGGATAATGGAAAAATTGTAGATATTAATAAAAAATCAAATCAAGGTGCTTATTTAGGTAAAATACAAAAAATCGATAATAAATTCACACAAATTAACATCACTCGTGAATTAAGTATAGGTGATAGAATTAGAATTAGTGGTAACACTGATTATTATTTTACTATCGATAAATTATACGATTCAAATAAAAAAGAAATTAAATCTGGTAAAGGATTCTTATATATCAATGTTTATGACAAAAGAGAAATAGGCGATTCAATATTTAAAATGAATGACTCAAATATTGATCTATCAATAGATGAGACTAAAAAATATCCATTAGATATTGATATTTATGGTGATATTGATTCAGAATTATCTATTTCTACTACTATTAATGATGAATACTTTTCTTCAACAAGTAAGGAATTATTAACTATCGCTAAAACACAAGCAATTAACTATAACACATTATATAAACAATTATCTAAACTAAATGATACTCCTTTTTATTTAAGAAATATAAATATGATGATACCTGATAATGCCTTTATCACAGTCTCATCACTTAATGAATTAAGACGTAATTTAGTTAATCAACTAATTGAATATTTTAAATTTAAAAGAGAGCCAAAATCTCCAAAAGAATATACATTAAATAAAAAAGAATTTAATAATCCAAATTTAATTGTAGTATGTCAAACTAAAGAACAATATGATACTTTAAAAGAATTAGGTATTAATGATATTTACTATGAAAACAAATCATTATATGTTAATTCATCTTATCCAGATTACGATAATGTTTTAGTATCATCATATGGTGGTTTAGAATATTATAAAAACAAGAATATTGTAACTGATTATAGTTTTAATGTATTAAATAGTGAAGCTATTGCTTCATTAATTAACAATGGTGCTAATTTAGTAACATTATCACTAGAATCATCATTAACTAATACTAAAAATATCTATTCTTCTTTTGTTAATAAATATAATACTATTCCACCATTATGTCATGTTATATATGGAAGAATGAATTTAATGACAACTAAATATTGTCCATTAAAGCGTTACGGAGAATGTGGTAAATGTAAAAATAATTATTATTCATTAAAAGATGAATTTGGTGAATTTATAATATATCATACAAATTGCATAACACATATAATAAACCAAAAACCATTAAATCTTATTGATGAGATAGATGAGATTAAAAAATATGCTAATACTTTAAGAGTAGATTTCACTATTGAAACAAAAGATGAGGTTAAAAATATAATTGAAATATATAACAAAAAAATCTCCGGTGATAGCACCAAGAGATTTAATAATTCAACTGATACAAGAGGTTTATTTAAAAGAGAAATATTGTAGTTTTAAACTACAATTTTTTCTTTATCTTCTAATTCAAACTCATCATCTTCTGCCAACATTTCACTTAAAGAATTTAATTCACTAATAATTAATTCTAAAACCATCTCTATACCATCTTTTGATTCTTTATATAATTCTTCAGAATTATGATACAATCTTTCAATAGCATTCATAAGTGACATATCAACATCATTATCTTCTAATAATAACTCATATTCAATATTTAATTTATCAAATGTTTTAGCTAAATATGAATAAAAATGTCTATCATTAATATATACCTTTTCAGGCAATCCTTCTTTAGAAAAAACATCATCTAAAATACCAAAAATATAATTCTTATATTCTTTAGGAGAATCAGTAATATATTTAAATATTACCTTATTTCTCTTAGGAAATAAGAAATATAATAATATTGGTCTTATACCATTTTCTTGAATGATGAGTGGAGTATATGCACAAAACATATAACATTCCTCACCAGAATATGGTATTTTTTTAAACTCTTCTAATACTTGTAAATTTATTGGCATCTTTTTAGGCATTACTGATAAATTAGGTAAAGGTAGATATGTTGTATTATATTCTAACTTTTCCTCATTAACAAAACTTATTGGGAACTTCTCATTACTAAATGCATTTATTGAATCATTATAATTATCATTGACATAGCTCATAATAAATTCACAATTATCCATCAATTCCTGCATTTCCTTTTTATTAGCATATCTTTTCATATAGCCAACTTGATATCTATAGATAATTAAATTCTTTTCTTTTTTTACCTTATGTCCCATCTTATGGATATAGTTAATATCATCTTCAGTTAAAAACTGTTTATCTAAATAAATTGCACAAATTGAATCCATTTTTCCAGCTATTAACATATTTTCACCATTTAATGTTAATATATCATGAACATAATTGAAACCATCAGAATTATTAAATAATTGTATTCCTACTGATGTTTCTAAAAAATTATTAATAAAACTATAAATGTATTTTTTCTTATTAAAAAAATTCAAAAATAAATCAGCACTAGAATAAGACGAAAAATACTTCTTTTTATCAAAGTGCTTCATATATTTAAGCATATTTTCATATTCAAGCATCTTATTCCTCCTTTTTATAAACTACTACTCTTTTTATACCATATTCTTTATTCTTTATAAGAGTAAGATTCTTATATTCTTCTGGATACTTACTTTCAATACCCATTTCATATATTAAAGTACCTTTCACCTTTAATATAGCATAAACTTCCTCAATTATCTCGTTAATATTATCCATTTTATATGGAGGATCTAAAATAATTAAATCATATTCATGCTTATTAACATCTTTAAAGCTTTTATAATCCACATTATAAAATTCACAATTAGAAATTCCTAATGTTTTACAATTCTTTTTACAAACATCAAGTGCTTTAGAATTAATATCATTCATAACAATATTATTAATTCCTCTACTATAAGCCTCTATTGCCATAGCACCACTACCAGCAAATAAATCAAGACAATAATCTCCCTCTAAATAAGGTCCTATCATATTAAAAATAGCACCTCTAACTTTATCTTGAGTTTCTCTTGTAGAATCAAGATTTGTCATATCAATAATTCTATGTCTTAATTTACCAGCAATAATACGCATAATATCTCCTATAATATTCTAATGTTAGCTCTTCTATTATTTATCTTAATACTCTTTTTATCTATTCTTCTTAACGAATCTGATTTAATTTCAATTCTAGTATTCTTCTTATCTATAGTAATTTTACCAAAATTTTCTCTATAAATACCAAATTCATCATGAAAAATCATTACTAACTGATTAGCTTTAATTCTATCTACACTACCAACATTTAAATGTATAGTAACAAATTTACTACCTAATGATTTAACTTTTTTCTCTTTTGGTCTAGATGTTAATATTTCATTATATTCCTTTAATCTACCATCAAATAAGCCAGCTAATAAACCTCTAATAAGAGGAATTGGATCTGTAGATGACTTAGATAAAGATTTAATTAAATTGTCATAATTAGTTCTATCCTTATTCATTTCAATTAAATTAATTATTTCGTGATAGAATTTTCTATTAGAATTATTTCTAATATCATCAACAGTAGGAATTTTATGTTCTTCTATTTTAGATTTTGTAAATTTCTCTAATTCTTCTATTCTAGATTTTCCTCTTGTGGTAGATAAAGTTATAGATGTACCACTTCTTCCTGCACGAGCAGTTCTACCTATTCTATGAACATATAACTCATTTTCATTCGGAATATCAAAATTAAAAACACAATCAATATCATCAATATCTATTCCACGAGCCGCAACATCAGTAGCAATTAAAATATCAACAACACCTGATTTAAACTTTTGCATAACTCTATCACGCATTGCTTGTTTCAAATCACCATGTAGTCCTTCACATTTATATCCATTTTCTATTAAATACTGACTTAATTCATCAACCATAGATTTTGTATTACAAAAAATCATAACATGATTAAAACTATAATAATCTAATAATCTTATTAATAAATCTTTTTTACTATCCTTCATACAATAGTAAACCTGTTCATCTATTTTATCTACAGTTAATGTTTCTTCTTTAACCTGAATCAATTCTGGGTTATTCATGTATTTTTTTGATAATGATTTTATATATGGAGGTATAGTTGCTGAAAATAATGCAGTTTGATGCTCGTTTGATATTTGAGCCATAATTGTATCTAAGTCCTCACTAAAGCCCATTTTAAGCATTTCATCTGCCTCATCTAATACAAGATACTTAACATTAGAAAAACATAAATTACCTTTATTCATTTGGTCAATTATTCTACCAGGTGTACCAACTATAACATTAGGCTTAGCTTTCAACTTTCTTAATTGAATCTCATATGATTCTCCACCATAAATAGCTTCACATCTAATATTATCAAATATCTTATCAAGTTCTAACTTAACCTGAATAGATAATTCTCTAGTAGGACATAAAATTAAACCCTCTACCATTTTAGATGATTTATTAATACTTCCGGCCATAGGTATAGAATAAGCAAATGTTTTACCTGTACCTGTTTTAGCTCCACCTATTACATCCTTACCAGCAAGTAATAATGGAATTGTTTTTTCTTGAATTGGTGTTGGTGTAGTAATACCAGCAGAATTCAATTTTTTAATTATGGTATCATCAACACCAATTTCTTTAAAATTCATATATTCTCCTCAATAATAATGGGTGGATAAATATCCACCCAGAAATTTCCCATTGTCTAGGAAGGTCGTGAAGAACTTCGACTCCACGTTTGGTTACCTCTTTTTAGCTGTAATTAGGTTTCCTACTAAAAGTGTAAGCTTCCGGCACATACAGTCTCTCAGTATCCATTTAAATAATTTGAGCTCCACTGCCTTCTTCCTAGTATCTATATTATAATATAATTATATAGAAAAAACAAATATTTTAATTTTATTACATTATGTATGAAAACAAAATTGATAATAAACCTGATAAAAATAATAATATACCAACTATTATCATTAATGAATCTCCATGTGAATCACCAACATATTTTGATTGATTAAGCATTGGTAATAAAAAGGCTATTCCAGATATAAAAGTTAAGATAATAGCAAATCCAAAATGGTTAATCCAATATGGAACTTCATCTTTGTTAACATATATAAATACAACAATACTAAATCCTATTGCTAGAACCAATAATGTTGCAATAATAATTCTAATTATAAATTTTTCCTTTTTTCCTAGCATAACAAAAACTCCTTTTATAATGATTATATCATTATATTTATTTTTTAAAAGTTAAAAAGACGATTTTACTCGTCTTTTTCTTTATGTCTTCTTAGTTTTTTGCTTTAGGAGCTGGCTTTAAGAATACAGTTTCTTCTTTAACTACTTTCTTTGGCTTTTCTAAACCCTTCTTAGCAGCTTCAACTAATTTAGCGAAGCCCTTTGGATCATTAACAGCCATTTCAGCTAACATCTTTCTGTTGATTTCGATATCAGCTTGTTGTAAACCATTGATAAAACGAGAATACTTAATGTCATTTAATTGACATGCAGCATTAATACGTTGAATCCATAGTTTTCTGAATTCTCTCTTTCTTTGCTTTCTATCACGGTAAGCATATCTTAATGAACGCATTACTTGTTCATGAGCAGTCTTATAGATAGTGTGCTTTGAACCATAATAACCCTTTGCTAATTTTAAGACAGCTTTACGTCTTCTTCTTGTAACATATCCACCTTTAACTCTTGGCATCTTCCTTCACCTCAATTACTTTAAATTAGAGATTAATTGATTAATTCTCTTCTCATCAGTTGAATGAACTAATGTACTCTTACTTAGTTGCTTATTTTCCTTATGTGTCTTATTAGTCTTTAAGTGACCTGTATAAGCGTGACCACGCTTAATCTTACCTGTACCTGTGATTTTAATTCTCTTTTTTAAACCACTATGTGTCTTTTGCTTTGGCATCTTTCTTTACTCCTTATTTCTCTATTTTTGGTGCAATTACTGCAAATAATGATCTACCATCAAGCTTTACTGGAGCTTCAACAGTAGAACAATCAGCTAAACTTTCAATAAATTTATCAATTACTTCTTTACCTAAATCTTGATGAACAATCATACGTCCATAGAATCTTAAAGTAATTTTAACTTTATTACCTTTTGCAAGGATAGTTCTAGCCTTTTTAGACTTTGTATCAAAGTCGTGTTTTTCAATTGTTGGTGATAATTGTATTTCTTGTACAACTATTACTTTTTGTTTTTTCTTCATTTCTTTAAGCTTCTTTTGTTGCTCAAATCTAAAACGAGAATAATCCATCATTTTAGCAACTGGCGGATTAGAATCTGGTGAAACTAATACCAAATCCATCCCACGATTTTCAGCTTCAGCTAAAGCTTTTCCCTTAGATAAAACTCCAAGCTTTTCACCTGAATCTGTAATAACTAGCATTTCCTTAACACGAATAGCCTCATTTACTAATTCGTCTTGTTTATTTTGCTTGTTAATACATAACACCTCCTAAAGTGTTAAAACAAAAAAGAGGACATAAACGCCCTCTTATAATCTTAATAAAATAATATATATTTTAGTAGCATCTTTGCCTATCAACATAATCAATCAGGCGAGAAACGGGCGTTTCTTCTTTCCACATATTCATTTCAACCTCAATAATGATACACTAATTTTATAACAATGTCAACAATTATTTTGAATATTTTAAAGATAAAAGCAGGAACAATAAAAGGTTCCTGCTTTTCGATCTAGTAGGCCACCACTCCTACTAAACCATCCTCATCTCTTTACCATACCCATTTCTTATTATAACCTATTTTTCTTTTTTTGCAAGAAAAAAAGTATAATAATAGGATTATACTAAACATAAGATTAAATGCTTAAATAATAAACACCAGATTAAATCTACCCATCCAAACGCAAATCCTACAAAGATAGCTATTATTAATCCTAATACATTTATAGCATCTGGTCTTTCAATTACTGCAGATATTCTTACTATTATTTCAGTTACCCAGTTAACACCAGGTATTAATAATAAAATTATTTGAATTAGTCTTGGTAGTTCTTGAAATGATTTTGCAGCCATATTATTATTCCTCCTCCATATCATTATAAATCATTTTTAAATCATCACTTTCTTCATTTATAAGTTTCCTTCTCTTTTTCCTTATAAAAAAGATTCTTAAAATAGATATTATGCAAAATGCCATATTAATTATATTAAAAATCATAATTGGATATAACTGTACATAATATCCATATATTGCCCATGCTATTGAGTTAATAAATAATCCAACCTTAATAAATAATTCACTCTTTGCTGGATTATTTTTAATCATAAAAGCAATGATAACACCACTAGAATAAACCAAATTTCCTATTACAGGTAAATATCCATACCAAACATTATCATTTAAAAATATATTAAGCAATACTCCTAATGCAACAGCTACAATAAGACAAATGATATTTAGTATAAATTTAACAAATTCATTTTTAATTTTTAAAAATAATAATATAAAATTTCTTGTTAAAGATACTGACTCTTGTCCCATAGCACTATATGCATTCATCATATATTCTGATACTATTGCAAGTCCATGATTCATCGATTGAAATATTAATATTTTTCTTCTAGATTTTAATAATGCAGAAATAGTGAATAATGTGTTACCTATAAAAGATAAAATATTTGCTATTATTAAAACAGTATTCATAAAAACACATCCTATTAAAACATTTAAAAAGTCATTTTAAGACATCAATATTATAATACTATTATTACAATATATAAATATTTTTAAATACTTTATTATAAATGAGATATTTTTAGCTTAATTTGATAGATATAACTATTAAATTAAAGCCTTTGTATTGATTTTTCATAAAATATAATTATAATTTCATTAGAAGGGGGAAAAGATATTAATATATTAATATCAAAAACAATATGATAAATAAAATAGTAACAAATAAAATTATTATTGCTAAAGTGTTATTAATTTTAGCAATAGCGTTGTTTGTGCCTGAAATCATTAATCTATTTAGTCAAGATTTCGAAGATGTAGTATTTACTCTTATATTACATTCTACTGCTATTTTAAGTGCTATCTATCTTTTGGTAATGTTATTTACAAATAAGGAATTATCAGTAAAAGCTCTAGTAATTCCAGCTTGTCTTTTATTTGTAGGACCAGCAACAAGTAACGTTAGAAATTTGATTGATTATAATACATGGTCAAGTGTATATTATATAGCACTATATGGTGCAGCAATTGTTGCATTCATTTTATTAGCATTTTGTGATAATAAAAAGATTAAATATGTAGTTTATATGTTATTCTTAGTAATCTTAACATTAAACTTATTAGGTGTATTTAATGGTTCAGCTATAAGCTTAGCTAGATTAATTATAGGCTTAATTATTATCGGCAACGTATATTTAAATTTAAATAACAAAGTGGAGGATGAAAATAATGAAAATAACTAAGACATTGGCAATTATATTGTCTATAGTATCATTTGGACTTGCAGTTGCAAGTTTAGCATTTATGGATTGGAAAGAAATGGATATGAATTATGAATTCCATAACCAATTCAAATTATACGCAATTTTATTTGCAGTATTTATGCTTGTATTCTTTATAATAGCAGTAACTAAAAAGAATAAACTAGTTTTATTACCTTTATTAGGATTTGTTCCAACAGGAATCTATTTTGTAAAGAAATTATCTGATGGATTTGTATTAAATCAATCTGTGCTTGATATAATTTCTCCTGCTGAAAACAATTCAGTATTAACATTATTATTATTTGTTGGATTTATTGTATGTGTAATCGTATCTATTATTAAAGAAAACAAATTCACTAAACTATATGTAGTAGGCTATTTTGCATTATTAATTCTTTCTACGATTAAGTTCTTATCAGAAATAACAATGAACAAAGATTTAATGCCAATTACTTTTGTAACATATAGTATGGTATTTGGTTATGCAACACTTATGTTATTCTTCTTCCCATCATTAGTTAAAGAAAATGAAGAAATTAAAGATGAGGCTCCAATTCAAGAAGAAACAAAAGCTGAAGAAACTAACACTTTAGAAAATGAATAATTATTAATTAAAATACCTCAAGGCTTAATTGCTTTGAGGTATTTTTTTATCTAAATTTTTTTTGATTTTTATTATTTGTTCTTTCGTACAAATCTTCTCTCATCATTTCTATATCAGCTTTAGGAATATATCTTAATTTATTCTCATTATATTTTTTAGTATTTTCTTTTTTTATATCCTTAGCTTCTAAATAACAAACACATTCTAAATGTAGGCTTCTTGGGAATTGATCTACACCTGTAATATTTTTAACAATATAATCATTTTCTATAAATTGATATAAATCTCTTTTTAAAGTTTCAGGATTACATGAAACATATATTACTTTTTTAACATTCAAATATTTTATTGCATTAATAAATGCTTTTGTGGAACCATCTCTAGTAGGATCCATTATAACAATATCAATATGTTCTCTATTCTTAGCCAATTTAGTAATAAAGTTAGTGGCATCATCACATATAAATGTAACATTATTGATATTGTTTATTTTTTTATTAATATTTGCATCACCAATAGCATCTCTATTTAACTCAACACCATATACATGCTTAGCATATTTTGATGCAAATATTGAAATAGTTCCTACACCACAATAAGCATCAATAACTATATCATTTTTATCAATATTTGCACTTGATATTGCCAAATTATATATCTTCTCCATTCCTTCTGTATTAACCTGAAAGAATGACTTAGGAGATATTTTAAATTTATAATTATTTACATATTCATAAATATAACCAGGACCAAATAATACTCTTTCTTTATCTCCTAATACTATAGATGTATCTCTTGTATTATAATTTTGAACAATAGTTGTAATACCCAAATTTAATTTCTTTAAATCGTTAATTACATTTCCTCTTCCAGGAAACATCTCTCCATTTGTTATAAATACAACCATCAATTCATTGGAATTAAAACCATATCTTATCAAAATATGTCTTAATACTCCACTTCTTGTTTTCTCATCATAAATAGATATTTTATGCTTAGTTAAAATCTTATTTATTTCATTTGAAATAACATTGGCTTTTTCACATTGTAAAATATTATTATTAGCAGTAATAACATTATGAGTATAATCTTCATATAATCCACATACTATTCTTTTTGTCTTAGAAAGCTTATAGGTCATAGTTGTTTTATTTCTATAATTGTAAGGCTTATCCATACCAATAACAGTAATCTTATTATCAAGTCTAAAACCCTTAAACAAGTCATTTAAATGCTCTTCCTTAAGCTTTAATTCATAAGGGTAATCAATATGCATAAAGCTTGCTCCACCGCATTCTTCAGGCTTATAATCTATTCTATGCTCACTTTTCTTTAATACTTCTTTTAAAGTAGGATATTTACTATTTATATCAACACTAATAGTTTCACCATCAATAACATTATGGATTAAATATTTCTTATTATTGATAACAACCTCAGTATCAGGCACATAACCTACCTTTATATTTTCAAATATCAAATCCTTCATAATATCACCATTATAAAATCTTTAATGTCCACTTTGATACATCTTCTATTCTAGTTACTAAATCAGTATAAAAATCATTCTCATGACATACTAAAATTACAGTACCCTTAAATGCTTTAATCGCATCTTTTAGTGATTCCTTAGCAAGTACATCTAAATGATTAGTAGGCTCATCTAATATAAGTGTATTACATTCCTGTAACATTATCTTACATAATCTTACCTTAGCAGCCTCTCCACCTGATAAAACCATCATAAGTGATTCTATCTTATCCTTAGTTAATCCACATGATGCTAAAGCACCTCTTACCTCAGGGTTAGTCATAGAAGGATACATATTCCAAATTTCCTCTAAAGCAGTATTTTTTGAATATACTTCCTCTTGAGCAAAATATCCATAATGAATATTATAATCCATACTACATTTTCCACTAATAGGTGGAATAATATTTAATAATGTTTTTAATAATGTTGACTTACCAATACCATTAGCGCCTTTAAATAATACTCTTTCTCCACGCTCAATAGTAAATGTGATTGGCTTCGATAATGGTTCATCATAACCAATAACTAAATTCTCACAGCTAAATACAAATTTGCCTGAAGCTCCACATTCTTTAAACTTAAAAGTAGGCTTAATTTGTTCTTTTGCCTTATCTATAATTTCCATCTTATCAAGTCTTCTTTGTCTTGATTTAGCTAAATCTGTAGTGGCAACCCTTGCCTTATTCTTATTTATAAATTCTTGAAGCTTATGAATTTCTTTTTGTTGACGCTCATAAGCCATATTTTGATTTCTTCTTTCAATTTCATACATTTGCATATACTGATCATAATTACCAGTATATCTTGTTAATGTTCCATCTTCCATATGGTAAATAACATTAATAACACTATTTAAAAATGAAACATCATGAGATACTAATAAAAAAGCATTCTCATAATTAATCAAATAATCCTTTAACCAATTTACCTGTTCTTCATCTAAAAAGTTAGTAGGCTCATCTAATATCAATATCATAGGTTTTTGTAATATTAATTTAGTTAATAAAACCTTACTTCTTTGTCCTCCAGATAAACTAGCAACATCTTTATCAAGACCAATATCACCTAAACCTAATCCAAATGCTACATCTTCAATTGTAGAATCAATAGTATAAAAACCTGAAGCTTCAAGTTCAGATTGAATTTCACCAGTATCCTCTAAATACTGATTCATTTCTTCTTCAGTACAATCACACATCTTCTCATACAATTCATTCATCTCACGCTCTAAATCATACATATATGAAAATGCATCTCTTAATACTTCTCTAATAGTTTTACCAGGAGTTAATTTAGTATATTGATCTAAATACCCAGTAGTAATTCTTTTAGCCCATTCAATTTTACCATTATCAGGCGTTAATTCACCTGTAATCATTTTGATAAATGTAGTCTTTCCTTCACCATTTAAACCAATTAAACCAATATGTTCTCCCTTTTGCATAACAAAAGATGCATCCTCAAGGATTGTTCTATTTCCAAAAGAAAAGCTTACATTACTACATTTTAAAACACTCATTTATTCTCACCAATCCACATATATAAAAATAACTGACATCTTGAACTTAAATTATTACCATCCAATAATTTTAAAGCTTCAGCCTTACTATACCATTTAGCTTCTATCTCTTCATCAACAAAGATACTATTTTTAATTTCACCTTTTGCCTTACCTATAATAGTACATAAAGAATCATCACTAATACCAACTGCAGAATGAACGAAAGGAAGCACTTTATCAATTTCATATAATTCAAGACCAGTTTCTTCATATAATTCTCTTTTAGCAGCATCCTTTGGACTTTCTCCTTCTTCTATCAATCCTGCAGGAAATGAATATATCCAGTCGTTACAAGCAAGTCTAAATTCTCTTTCAAGCAATAATTCACCATTATCGTTAAATGCAATTATAGCAACTGCATTCTTAGGCATAATACCAAATTCATCTATTTTAATATTTTTATTTCTACTAACGAATTCATATTTTTTTATTTTATTTTCTTTATTTATAAATTCAGCTACATAATAATTTAAATATTTACCATCATATAGCTTATTAATTCTATCTAATTTCATACTATAACCTTAACAAAATACCTAATACTGCCGCGATTACTATATAAATAATCGGATGTTTCTTAAACTTAAATACACCAATAACAAATCCTAAACCCAGAGCTAAATGTTTCCAATTAAATACGCCATCAAAGAAATTAGCAACTTGACTAAAGAAATTGCCATCACCTCTATTATCAAAAGCAACCTTAAAAGCACTTAATGATTTACCAGCACTATCTAAATAAATATTAAATAAAGAAATTTCAACAATTGAATATAGCGCAGCTATAATTAATCCAATTGAAGCAGCTCTCAATCCATAAAATACCCATTTAACATATTTGTTATCCTTAAATTTATTTAAGAATAAACTAACAATAAATATAACAATAATTGATGGAGAAACTAAACCTAATGTTGATATCATACTACCTAAGAATGAAATAAAATAATTACCAAATTCATTTTGGATTACAGTATATCCGACATAAGTTGACATATTAATTCCCATAGCTCCAGGTGTTGATTCTGATACTGCTATCATATTAGCTAAATCAGTTTGAGTAAACCATCCACTAGTAGTTCCTAATTCTTTCAAAAAAGGAATAGTAGCCAATCCACCACCAAAGGCAGAAATACCTACTCTAAAGAATTCCCCATATAACCTAAACATAATAGGATTATTGTTATTACATAACATAACAATTAAAGAAACCAATATTACAAACCATAATACTAATGTAGCATATACACCATTACGATATTTTTTATTCTTAAATATAAAAGTAATAGGTATAGCAATAACACCTAATATCATTCCTGATAATAAACCTAAAATAAAAATTAATATATTTTTTAATAAATCATTATTTTTCTCTTTAATATCAGTAGTTACTTCCTCTTTAGATTCTTCTTTATCATCTAATAATTTGATTTCTTCTTCGATATCGTTAGAATCTTTTGTAATAGCTTCTTCTTTTACCTTATATGTTTTCTTATTTTTTAAATAACATACAAAAAAACCATAAAAACCAGCAAATATAACGTAAACAAATAAAGGTACAACATCAACAATAATAGCTAAAATAGCAACTAAAATAGTAAGCATAATAGTCCAAATATCTACTAATGTACCCTTAGCAAGCTTAACAATTGCATATAAAACTAATGCAAATACTGCAATTCTAATACCAGCTAATGCGTATTGAACATACTCATTTGATGCAAAATTAGTTAATAATGTCGCGATAATAAATATTATAAAAAATGCTGGCGCAACAAAGCCAAGTGTCGCAACAATACCACCAAGCATTCCCTTTCTTTTATAACCAATAAATGTTGAAACATTTACCGCTATAGCACCAGGAGTGCATTGACCTATAGCGAAATAATCTGCAAGCTCGCTATCAGTAGTCCAGCCCCTCTTATCAACTAATTCTCTACTTAAAAGAGGTAGCATTGCGTATCCACCGCCAAAATTAACTATTCCAATTTTGAAGAATACCAAAAATAAACTAATTAATTCTTTCATAAATACTCCCCTTTCCTAAAACAAGTATATTTATATCATACTTTTATTATAAATAAAAGAAAAAAAGGGTTTTGAAACCCTTTCATTCATTAATTACGAAAAATACTATCAAGTATTTCAGAAATATGAGATACTGGCTTTATCTCTAAATTCTTTTTTACTTCTTCTGGTATTTCTTCAATATCAATCTCATTATCCTTTGGAATAAAGATTATCTTTAATCCATTTCTATGAGCAGCGATACTCTTTTCTCTTAAACCACCAATTGGAAGTACAGCACCTCTTAATGTAATTTCACCAGTCATACCAATATGACAATCAACTGGCTTATTAGATAATGCACTTACTAAAGCTGTAGTTAATGTTACACCAGCAGATGGACCATCTTTAGGTGTAGCACCCTCAGGTACATGGATATGAATATCATTTTTCTCAAATATAGAACTATCGATATTATATTCCTTAGCATGTGTTTTAACATAACTAAACGCTGCTTGAGCTGATTCCTTCATAACATCTCCAAGCTTACCAGTTAGCATTAATCCACCCTTGCCTGGATATGAAGTTACTTCAATATCTAAAGTATCTCCACCAAATTGTGTCCATGCAAGACCAGTAACTATACCAACTTGATCTTCATTTCTATTTTGATTATCCATAAATCTAACCTTACCTAAGAAATCTGGTAAATTTTCTTTTGTAACATGGATAGATTTTTCCTTATCAATAAGAATCTTCTTAACAGTTTTTCTACAAATTGTTGCAATCATACGATTTAATTCACGTACACCTGCTTCTCTAGTATAATTTCTAATCATACCATAATATGCATCATCATCTATTGATAGTTGATCAGCCTTTAGACCATGCTCTTCTAAATTTCTTTCAAGTAAGTACTTAGTACCAATATTGAATTTTTCAATTTCAGTATAGCTTGATAATTCAATAATTTCCATACGATCACGAAGTGGACCAGGAATATTAGATAAATCATTAGCTGTAGTAATAAACATTACTTGAGATAAATCATATGGTTCTTCTAAATAATTATCACTAAAGAATTTATTTTGTTCAGGATCTAAAACTTCAAGCATAGCAGCTGCTGGATCTCCACGATAATCAGCAGTCATCTTATCAATTTCATCAAGTAAGAATACTGGATTAACTGTACCGGCATCCTTCATACCCTTTAATATTCTACCAGGTAAAGCACCTAAATATGTTCTTCTATGACCTCTAATTTCTGATTCATCTCTAACACCACCAAGTGATTGCTTAACGAACTTTCTTCCTAAAGCTTCACTAATTGATCTTGCCAAAGATGTTTTACCTACTCCTGGAGGGCCTGCGAAACAAAGAATAGTCGATGGATTCTTGCCAGTCATCATTTTAACTGCAAGATATTCAATAATTCTATCCTTAACCTTTTCAAGTCCATAATGATTCTTGTCTAATTTTTTAGCAACATCAGCTAAATCAGCATTATCATCAGATGCTTTATACCAAGGTAATTTAATAATCCAATCAAGATATGATCTAATAATACCTGATTCTGCCATTTGATTACTTGTCGCAGCATACTTTTGAAGCTCATCCATAGCCTTTTTATATACATTTTCAGGTAAATGTGCTTCTTCAATAGCTTTCCTTAATTTTTCAACATCCTCTTCTTGACGTGCCTTATCACCTAACTCGTTTTGAATAGCCTTCATCTTCTCACGAAGGTAATATTCTTTTTGAGATTCATCAATAGATTTCTTAACATCCTTATTAATTTTATTCTCAATTTCAGTTATTTGTTTTTCACGTTCAACATCCTCTAAAATCATATTTAAACGCTTAGAAACAGATAATTCCTCAAGATATCTATATTTACTTTGATTAGTGTTAAGCTTTAATTGATATGCAATAACATCAGTTACAACATCCAAATTAGTTTTTACTTGGAATAATTTTAATACTTCATTTGGTGATGTTAATATTGATTGGTTATTCAATATTTCATTTTCAACACTTTTTGACAATGCTTCTTCAACATCATCATTATTTAATATACTAAATAGTTTCTCATAGTTTACTACAAAATATGGATCCTCTGAAGTATATTCAAGAATAGATACTCTATTACTAATCTTAAATTTTACACGATAGTTTCCTGAAGGAAGCTTTAACTTTAATGTAATTTTAGCTAATACGCCAATTGGTTGAATACCGTCTTTATCAACGTCAGTAGAGCCATCCTTTTGTACTAAAAGAATTATATTTCCACCATACATTTTTTCTGCAGCATCTAAAGCCATTACTGAATTTGCTCTACCAACTTCAATCTTAAATTCATTAGAAGGAAGTGGAACAATTCCACGAATAGCAATAGCAGGCAACATAATCTTGTTTTCTTCCATATATATGCCTTCTTTCCCTTGTGAGATACACAAGTAATTATAATATATACTATTTTTTTTACTTTTGCAAGTTATTTATAATTATTTTTTAGCACTTTTTGGACAAGAGTGCTAATTTTCTATTTTTAATGAAACAAAAAGGGGATTAAATCCCCTATTTATTATATTTCTTTTGCGTTTGATAATAAGAAATTGATTAATTTCTCATAAGCTAAATTATTAAAGAATGTAGAATAATTATCCTTTAATACTTCATCTTGAGTCTTGCCTGTAGCCTTAGCTTCAGCTTCTGCCTTAGCTTCGATTTCTTCCTTAGTTGGAGCTAATTTTTCTTCTTCAATAATCTTACCACAAATTACATCAAATAATGCTTGACGCTCTGCATTACGTCTAGCAATATCATTGAATTGCTCAACTGTAGCTTGCATCATATATTGAAGGAACATTTCAAATGGAATGTTGTACATCTTTGCTTGATTTTCATATTGATTCTTAATAGCTTGGAATCTTTGTTCAACTAAAGTCTTTGGCATATCAACCTTAGCAGCATCTAAAATCTTATTAATTAATTCATCAACTTGACGATCCTTTTCAGATACTTTCTTTGCATCTTCAAGTTCAGTCTTCTTCTTTAATTTTAATTCTTCAAGATTGTTTACACCATCAATCTTTAAACCAGCAACATATTCATCAGTGAATTCAGGGAACTTTTCAACTTTAATTTCATGAACAGTTACTTTAAATACTGCAGGCTTACCAGCTAATGCTTCATGACCATAATTTTCAGGGAATGTTACATTGATATCTTTAACTTCTTCGCTCTTCATACCAATCATTTGATCCTCAAAACCAGGGATGAATTGACCAGAACCAATTTGAAGTTCATAATTATCAGCCTTGCCACCTTCGAATTCCTTACCATCTACAGTACCAACAAAATCGAATGTAGCATAATCACCTTTTTCAATTACGCCATCCTTTTTAGCTTCCATAGTAGCGTCCTTCTTAGCTAATGCTTGAACAGCCTTTTCTACATCTTCATCAGAAACAGTTAAATCTTGTTTCTTAATTTCAACACCTTTATATTCAGGTAATGTAACTTCAGGATAAATATCAATTACTAAAGAAACCTTGAAATCTTTACCTCTTTCAATCTTTTCTTCAAGTAATGGTTCAAAATTACCAATAGCGTTCTTATTTACTTCCTCGTCTTTGATTGCTTCTTGTACTTTATCATTTAAAATTACATTGATTGCAGACTCAAATAATGATTCTACACCATATGTTTTTTCAAACATAGATCTAGGTGCTTTACCTTTTCTAAATCCTTGAATTGTAACTTTTTCATTTTCTGCAATAAAAGCCTTATCTAATGCTTTTTCAAAATCTTCTTTAGTTACATCAAAAGTTAATTTTAATCTACTATTTTCAATTTTTTCTTTAATCATAATAACTCATCTAGACCGAGATTTTTAAAGAATAGGTCTAATCCTCCATTTAAATATTATTATAAATCTCCATTGTATTCTTCACATTTAAAATTCGACTATTTTATTATATCATAATAATTTATAAAGTAAACTTAAATTTAAAATAAAAAGGATTGCCAAGCAATCCATTTTTTAACTAGCTAATTATATCTGTATCAGTATTTGGTTCCTCACGAGGAATGGCATTTGGATCAATATCATCATACTCTTTTTTATCATCCTTTGCAGGTGCCTCGATACCTTCTTGTTCTTTCTTTTTATCTTCCTTAGCAGGCTGATTTCTTTTTCTATATTGAATATATCCACCTGTTGCTTCTCCACCAATAACTAAAGCAGACAGGAATGACATTACTGCAACAATAATAGCAATAATCTTTGCAGTCAAATCTTGTCTAAATGCAAGTAATACTACTGCACCTGTAATTAATACAAAATTTAACCAGAACTTAAATTGATCAGTCTCATCCTTATAAAGTATAGTTCTCCAGAAATAACTCATAGCACCAACATAGAATATTAATGCTGAGAATACTGGATATTGTTCATCAGCGAAATTACTAAAGTTCTTTGCAAATCCAGCTGTAGATTCGCCTCTTTCAGCAGCCTTAGTAACACTATTTTTTGCGATAGCTGCAAAAATAAAGAATAGGCCTAATAAAAATTCAAGTGCTAATTCAACTGCTGTAACAATCTTTGCTTTTCTATTTCTAGTTTTCTTAAATAGGAAAAATGCTCTAATTACTGCTTGGAATAATGTTACTCCACCTGTAATTATAAATAATGAGAATATTGCATTATCCTGATTAACTAAAATTAATATACCTAAAGTAATTAATAGAATTGTTGCAACAATTTTAACTATAAACTTATAAACGTTAAAAGTTTGAAACAATTTAAAGGTTTTTTTCTCTTTTTTAGGTTCTTCCTTTGACTCAATATTATTTTCTTCTACTTTATCAACATCATCAGTAGATTCATCATCTTTTGATTCTAAATCTGTTGCATCAACATCAATAATATCTTCTTCATTTTCGTTCTTTTTTTTCTTTCCAAACATTTTATTCACCACTCTTAAAAACATTATTTATATTATACTTTAATAAATCTATTTTTTAAAGAAAAATTATAAAAATCTATCACGTTATTATAAATTATGATATAATTTCTAATAGATTGAAATATATGTTTCAATCACAAAAAAGAAAGGTGATATTTATATGAATTTTATTTTTATTTCTCCAGCCTTTCCTAAAAACTATTATAACTTCTGTGATAGATTAAAACGAAATGGTGTAAATGTACTAGGTATTGGAGATACCCCATATAATGAACTAGAACAAAATGTTAAAGATTCACTATGTGAATATTACAAAGTAGTTTCATTAGAGAATTATGATGAGGTATATACAGCTGTCGCATTCTTTGCTTTCAAATACGGAAAAATTGATTGGCTTGAATCAAATAATGAGTATTGGTTAAGACAAGATGCAAAACTAAGAACTGATTTTAACATTAATGGTGCAAAAATGGATGATGTAGTATCATTCACTTCTAAAAGCGAAATGAAAGATTTCTATAAAAAAGCCGGTGTACCAGTAGCTAGATATAAGTTTTGTACAAATGTTGAAGATGATTTAAAATATATTGAGGATGAAATTGGTTTCCCTGTAGTTGTAAAACCAAACGTAGGTGTTGGAGCTCAAGCAACATATAGACTTGAAAATAAGGAAGATTTAATTAATTTCTATAAAAAAGGATTCCAAGTTCCATATA
Source organism: Acholeplasmatales bacterium (assembly GCA_017542485.1). GTDB lineage: Bacteria > Bacillota_I > Bacilli_A > Acholeplasmatales > Anaeroplasmataceae > Anaeroplasma. The sequence continues at coordinate 1,676 of JAFXXC010000002.1, read as the reverse complement.
TTATGGAAGAATATATTTATGGTGATATCACTTCTTTTGATGGAATTTGTGATTCCAACAGCAATGTAGTATTTTGCGATAATGAAATATTCCCACCATCAATTATGGATATTGTAAATGAGAATCTAGAAACATCTTATTATGTTAATAAGGAAGTGCCAGCAGATATAAAGAAAATTGGTCAAAAAGTATTAAAGGCATTTAAAATTAGATCTAGGTATTTCCACTTAGAATTCTTTAGATTAACAAAAGACAAAAAGGGATTAGGTAAATCAGGTGATATTGTTGCCTTAGAAGTAAACATGCGTCCACCTGGAGGATATACACCTGATATGATTAATTTCGGTCAATCAGTAGATACTTATCAAATTTATGCAGATATAATTTGTTACGACAAAATTATTAATGTAAAAATGGATCATCCAAAATATTACTGCTTCTATTATGGAAGACGTGATAGATTTGATTATAAATATTCATACGATGAAATAAAAGATAAATATCCATTTATTCAAATGCATGGCAGAATGAGTGATGCACTTGCCGGTGCTATGGGTAATGAGTTCTATATTGCAAGATTTGAATTTATAGAAGATTTACTTAAATTCAAAGAAATGGTTTCAGAAAAGAAATAAACATAAACGCTAGTTCAAATTTAGAGCTAGCGTTTTTTATTTTATACAAAAAGAAAAGGGATCATATCGATCCCTTATATTAATTATCTAACAACCTTAATAGCTGTACAATTTGTACACATCAACATCTTTAATGCATCTGCATCAAAGTATTCAGCATAAATAATTAACTTTCTATCAAGTGTACCACGTGCTTTAACACGAATTACATTACCTCTTGTTACAATGTGCATTGATTTTAATACATCAATTGTAATTTCAGCGCCATCTTCGAAATGTTGACATAATGTATCAAGATATACATTAGCTTCAATTTCTTCTTCTTCAAGTGGCTCACCAGCAATCATTGGAATGTATTCTTCTAAATCATCTGGCATTTCATCAGGAATACCCTTAGCATTCATTGTATCTTGTAAGTAATATGTTGACATACCTAGTGATGCTAAAATTGCTTCACCATTTGGAATTAAGTTAGGCATGTAATCAGTTGGTTCAAAGTTTCTCTTTGGTTTAACACCACGACCAGCCATCATATAATCAACTAATTCTTTGAAGTACTTTAAGCTTCTTGGAGAACGAACTCTAATCATAACTGGTACTTCTTGATATTGCTTCTTTTCAGAGAAATCCTTTAAATGGTACTTAGGATTTTCTTCAATAATTGAAGTGTCTAATGCTAAGAATACCTTTAAGCTCTTACCACCAAGTGCAACCTTAGCAACTAATCCCTTATATCTGAATGTTTCGCATCTTGCAGAATATCTACCTTTAGCACGATACATTGTTAAATAATTCTTGATTTCATTATAATATTCCTTTGTCTCGTATGGAGCAAACATCATCTTAGTATTGAATCTACGTTTAATTTTCTTAGGTTCACCGTTTTCATCAACAACTTGGAAATCTTGAATAACAATATTACTTTCCTTCTTTGCTTCTTCAACAGGAAGTTCTTCTTCTTGAGCTTCTTCCTCTTCAGCAGCTTCTTCTTCCTCAGTTTCTTCCTCTTCTTCCTCTTCGGCTTCTTCTTCCTCAGCCTCT
>JAFXXC010000082.1 GCA_017542485.1 Acholeplasmatales bacterium | reverse complement strand
CCAGCTTTTTCATTTAAATTATTATCAATTAGGGTATATCCCTCACTAGTGAGCTTAGATTTAATTGATTCAACATTTGCTCCACCAAATAGCTTTAAATCTTTTATAAATGTGGCATTTGAATTGTTAACATTTTTTTCAAAATGTAAATATATTTGATCTCCACCAGCACCTTTATTTAAATCTAATGCATTTAAAGACCCATCTTTTTTATTATTAAATGATATCGCTGTTAAAGCTTTTGAATCTATTTCATCTTTAGTATAATATAAGCTTATTTTAGATCCCTTAGTATTACTATTTAAATCTCCTAAAACCTCTTTAAAATGAGCATCTCCATCAAATGGAGTTCTATCATAATTAAGTCCAGACATTACAATTTTTAAAGGATTTTGATTATACCAATAATTATTTGTATTAAAATCACTTAAAACAACGATTTTACCCCTACATTCACCTAATGTTGGAATCTTATTTCCAATATAAATTTGTGGGTAATTTGGATTGTTTTCTATAGCCTGCTTCATAAAAAATTCATATGCATATCTTTCAGCTAAAGCATTATTACTACCATCATCTGTAGATAAATCTAAAATCACAGTTTCTGTTTTATTCTTATCTAAAAATGACTTAATCCAACCCATAAGTATATCATTAGATAATATTTTGTATGCATTAGTATTAATTTCTGTTTCCTCTGATTTTGCCTGACATGTATATCCACCATGAACAAGTTTTAAATGGTCACTTGCAAATTTTATATCTCCATCCTTAGTTCTATCTAAGGTTGATTCTTTAAGTCCGTATCTAATATCAAAATATCTAACTCCATGCTCTAAAAGTCCTTCTTCTATAACATTCTTATTAGATTTGAGTATTTGTTTATTGTACCATACCTGAGTGCCAATATGATATTCCTGACATGATGTGAATTTAGAAAAAGGGAATACTGCTGATGTATGAGCAGTTCCTGCATCATGAGCTCCTGGTATTGTAATATCTGTTAATTTTACATCATCATCGATAAATTCCATCCATGAATTAGGATCTACTTCACTAATCATAGTATTACCTTCGTTGTTAATTTTATTTACATGAAGGAATATATCATCACCACCAGCCCTTTTATTTAAATCCATATCACTTACAGCGCCATTTTTTGTATTATTAACTCTAATATTTCTTAATGCCATTTTGTATTTATCTTCTTCTTTGGTATAAAACAAATGCAAATCAGCACCACCGGCATTACTATTTAAATCTCCTTTTATTCCTTTAAAATGAGAATCTCCATCATATGGACAAATATTATAAGTTCTATTATTAATCTTTACGGTATCAACCATATATTTGTTACCATCAAGAACTACTATATCTTTGATTGCCTCTTTATAATCAGTAGTTGTTTTATAGCCTAAATATATATAATCTCCACCTGTATTTTTATTTAAATCATATTCAATTACTTCATAGCCTTCTTTTCTTAATAAATCCTTACAAGGATTACCATCACTTTTTCCTACGAGCTTAATATCTTTTATATATGTTGGATTTTTAACCTTAACCATTTCTATATTTTGATAAGGAGCTTTTGTTATATGAATATAACACGAATTTAATGCATTTTTATTATTCTTATATTGTGTAATATCTATACCGTCTAAAGAAAAATAAGCATAATTATTGATTGTGATTTCACTAAGTGCAGACATATTATAATCTTGAGGGCTAATTGATGATTGCTTTGTATAATATAAATATATTGGATTCTTATCATTTGAACCATTATTTATATTACCCTTTGACTTAGTAAAGCCTCCATCACCTAATACAGGACACAATTCAAATATTCTATTATCATAATCTAATACATCTTCTGGAAGAGCATTTTTATCATTAGGTACATATAGATGTAAATCCTGTATCGCATCACTATAGCTAGTAGTTGTTTTATAACCTATATATACGATATTTTGATTTTTTGTACTATATGAATCAAAGCTCTTTTCTACCATATAATAGCCTTTTTGCTTTAGCATATTTCTCGCATCATCAATTTTTTTATTACTATCTAGTCCAACTAATAATATGTCAGAAATATATTTTTGTATTCCTAATGATGATTGCTTAGTACCATCTATAAATGCCTTTTCGTCGGCATATTCAACAAAGCTTTCACTTCTTTTCGCAAGCTTAATTTGGATAGCCTCTGCTCGATAGCCATATCCAACAGTACCGGCTGATTCTCCGTTTTTAGCCCATCCTAGCCAACCAATATTTTTTGAATATATCTTATAATAAATATCATATTCTTTAGCTAAATCATCTGTTAGCTTAATTTGGATAGCTTCAAATGCAGTATTTTTTCCTACAGTACCGCTTTCTTTACCATCCGATTTAAATTCTTTTTCCCAACCAAGGTTTGAAATG
>JAFXXC010000081.1 GCA_017542485.1 Acholeplasmatales bacterium | reverse complement strand
CATAAACAATAGCTTCAAATTTTTCTCCTGGTAATATACCAGCTGTACCAAAGTTTAATTGTATAGAAGCAATTTTATTATTTGTAGTAAATGATTTCGTATATAAAGCTAAACTCTCAATTTTAACATTAACAAAACTGCATAAAGTAAAACCTTTTTTTGTTATTTCTCCTTCTCTATCGACTAATACTGTATATTTCATTGATTCTATTTTTGTTATAGGTGATTCTACATTTAAAGTATTAGTAGTATTATCAAAGGTAATTTGTTGATTATCATTAAATGAAGGTATATATATTGTTGGAAGACCCACCATTCTTATAAAAACATTTACACCTTCATTTCCAGACACAAAGAATTCTGTATCAATTAAATTATTTATAAATGTTGTATAGGGATTTTTTGTACCAGCTGCAATTGTGGTTTCCTCTACTACAATTTCTCCTGTTAAAGGTTTTATTACTTTTGCTTTGACTGAATGAATATCATCGCATACTTGAACCTGAATAAAAATAGCAGGTTCTTTATTCTTTGGAGGAGTTAAAATAGAACTATAATCCCCTGTTGAATCAATAGTTATTTTATTATTTATTCCTTCATAATTTCTAATAGTTGTATCATAAGTTGATACTTTAGCATCTACATTGAAAGAGGTTGCTTCTGTTACTGCCTTGAAAGTAATATAATATGATAATCCTTCATCATATTCATAATCTTTATACATTATTAAAGGATTATAGGCTTTTAAAGTGTAAGAATTATCTTTAGAAACACGATAACAATTTTCAGAAGAAGGTTTTAATGCAGCTCCAATATTAGGAGTAAAACAATATTTAACATTATCATCTGAATTTGTTCCTGATGTAATCAATTCTGCGAAAGTATAATTATATCTTTTTATATCATTTGGAAATTCAAAAAGATAAGTATCATATTGATAACTATATTTTATGTAATCATTAACTTCTGTCCATCCACTTTGAGAATATCCTACTTTAATAATGATTCTTGTATCAGTTAATCCTCCTCTTTCTTTTATATTAATTCCCTCTGATACAGACATTGGAGTTGTCTCAATTAAAGTATTTTTTGTATAAACGGTTTCTCCATGTGCTTCTACTATGACAATTGGATCTTCAAATGGATTAAAAATTTCAATAATTATATTAGGAGCAATTATGTCACTGAAAAAAGGAATATTTACTGTTTCATAAGCTTTTAATGTAAATATAGCAACATCACCAAAATTCATTTTTGGATGTAAATCAGACTCATCTATATAATAAAAGTTAAGCATTAAAGGCAGTTCGCACTCTATCTGATAAACATCCATGTGAGTTCTAGCATTTGAAGGCAAAATATGTTTTCTAGTATTTATATCGACAGTTTCCATATCATTCTCTAACATTTCATCCCATGTACTTTTAGTAAAGTCAGTTGCAACTGAAAGGTAAGATATTTTTCCATATATTTGATCAATAACTAATGTTTTAGAAGTTTCCATTCTATTATAATTCAATACTACATAATAAGGACTGGTACATTCTGTCATATTAATTAATAAAGGACTATTTAATGGTCTTCCTTCTTCATTGGAACTTACATAGTAATCAAGTAAGTAGTTAGATTCAAATAATTTTACCTCAAATTTGAATTCTTCTCTAAGGTCATTAGCCTCAGCTCCATATGGATATACTAATAAAATCATTGTACTTGCATCATGATATTTTTGTCTTACCATATTAGGATTTGTATAGACAGATAAAACATTTCCTGAAAATAATTTTTCTGGATAAGCAGCATTAGATTCAACATGGAACATTTGGAGAACTCTTGAATAAGAATAAAATAATATTTTAGATTTTGATAATTCTCTAAATTTTGGAATATTAACAGTAAAAGGTACTAAAGAATAAGTTTCTTCTTCCATTGGTTTTGATTCATCAGTGCCTAAAATTCTTTCAGAAATACGTAAATAAATATTTGCTCCAAAGGAAACACCTGCTTCTGAAATAACAACAATTCCTAATTTTGTATTCGTGGAATCTAATTTAGCTATACCATCATAGTTTGCATAACTTCTATAAATATCTATACAGCTTGATGTTTCAGGGGTCAATGTTTTTAATTGCTCAATTAAAAATGTATCAGAAGTTGAACTAGGAACATTTGTACAATATACTTTATAATTTTGCATAGATATACTATATTGAGAGAAATCAATTCTAAATGATATAACTTTAGAAGATGGTAAAGTACTATTATCATATTTGAAAAATTGGTATGTATCAGTTGTTGTGAATTCAAATTCTGCCATTTTATAATTTGCATTATTTTCAACTTCCTGATTTATCTCATGCATGACTTCCTCATTTAGATTACCATTTTGTAAAATACTTTCTTCACTTTTACATAAACAATTTATTAAAGCTATTAATAA